>NZ_JRMK01000039.1:0-32139 GCF_000972925.1 Mycobacterium sp. UM_Kg1
CGATCTGCTCACCGGTGTTGAGCAGCAGGAAGTTTCCGGTCCCGTAGGTGTTCTTCGCCTCGCCCGCCGACAGGCACACCTGTCCGACCATGGCGCTCTGCTGGTCGCCGAGAATCCCGGCGATCGGCACTTCGCCACGTATCGGTCCGGTGCCGGAGGTGACAGGATGCCGGCGTCGCGTCGATGACGCCGTGATGCGCGGCAGCATCGACCGTGGGATGGAGAACAACGCCAGCAGCTCGTCGTCCCAGTCCAGCGTTTCGAGGTCCATCAGCATGGTGCGGCTGGCGTTGGTGACGTCGGTCTGGTGCACGCCTCCGCGCGGACCCCCGGTCAGGTTCCACAGCACCCAGCTGTCGCAGGTGCCGAACAGCGCGTCACCGCGTTCGGCATCGGCGCGCACCCCCTCGACGTTGTCCAGAATCCACTGCAGCTTGCCCGCGGAGAAATAGGTGGCCGGCGGCAGGCCCGCCTTGCGCCGGATCAACTCGCCGTGGCCGTCGCGCTCGAGTGCCGCCGCGATGCCGTCGGTGCGAGTGTCCTGCCAGACGATCGCATTGTGGTAGGGCTGGCCGGTCGTTTTGTTCCAGACCACCGTTGTTTCGCGCTGGTTGGCGATACCCAGGGCCGCCAGATCCGACGCGTGGAGCTTGGTGGTGTTGAGTGCCGAGACGAGCACCGCCGCGGTGTGGTTCCACAGTTCGAACGGATCGTGCTCCACCCAGCCCGCGCGCGGCAGAATCTGCTCATGCTCGAGCTGGTGACGGCCCACTTCGGCGCCGTCGTGGTCGAAGATGATGCAGCGGGTGCTGGTGGTGCCCTGGTCGATCGACGCGACGAAATCGGCCAAGTCTGACTCCTGTCCCTGTCCCTACCGGTGCTGGTCGGTGCCGCGTCCATCATGGCCCAGGTTGTCCGCTCGAGTGGCGGTACGAGCCAGGATCGCGGCGACCGTGCCCACCGGCGCACAAAATTAGGCTTTCTTCACGAAGCCATCAGTTGCTATTCATTCACTCAGACGCATATTTCGAGATATCGCGAGTAGATGTCATGTTGGTGAACAAACGGTGTCGAAACGGCACCGATGAGTTCGCTGAACAGCCCGCCGCGAACCCCCCGCGTGCAGGTCAGAACTGAATCCGGAGGATCAATGGACGTCGTCCTTGGTGTGGCACTTGCGTCGAGCGAACCCACCACCATCCACACCGTCCTGGTCTGCGGCGAGCGCGGGGACGGCGTCACGCTGCAGGAGCTCAGCATCGACGTGCCCTCCTCCGAGAACTCCGCACGGTTCGCCGCCGTCGACGCCTTGATCGCGGCGATCCTGCGGGCCCGCGACACCGCCGAGTCGGCCGGCCATCACCTGGTATCGACCGGGGTCACCGCGACTGACGCACTGGACGCAGCCGCCCTGAGTTCGCGGCTTTCCAGCGGTGCCCTCGCCGGCATGGAGAACGTTGCGCTGATCTCCCCGGTACTTGCGGCGGCGAGCCTGACCCACAACCTGGGGCAGACGGTCGGCTGCGACCGGATGGGCCTGTTGTCCGTGGAAGCGCAAGCGGCCACGCTGGCCATGATCGACTGCACCGACGGCACCGTCACCCGGATCTTCCGCCAGCATCTCGATGACGGCGACGCCACCGCCGCGGTCGACACCGCTGCCGACCGCCTGAACGCGGCGCCGACGTGCCCGGACGGCCTGTTCCTGATCTGCTCCGAGGGCGATTCGACGGCACTGCGGCCGCGACTGGAGGCGACTGTGCCCCACGAGGTGTGCGAGCCCGAACAGCCCCACGCGGCCCTGGCTCGGGGCGCGGCGCTGGCCTCGGCACGCCTGATCGGTACCGGCACGCCCACCTCAGCTGCGGCCCTGGCCTACACCCGAGAACCCGCATCTGATGCTCTGGGCCTGAGCTACTACGACATTCCCGATTTCGCCCCCGACGACATGGCTTACAGCGCTGTGCCCGACGAGGAGGCCGAAGCCGTCACCGAAATCCTGCCGCCCGCCGATCAGCCGCCCCGTCGCCCGCTGCTGGTGGCCGGTGCGGCGCTGGCGTCGGCCACCTTTGCGGCGGCATCGGCGCTGATGGTGGCGATGACGCTGGACATCACCCCGAACCTGGTTGCGCTGCGTCCGGAACTGGGCCGGGCGTTGACGATTCCGCACCGGGCACCGAACCTTCAGGTGCCGGCCGGCGAACCCTTCGGGGGAGCACCTCCGATCACGGGCCCGGCGCCGGCGAACCCGATTCCGCTTCCGCCGGTGGATCTCCCAGCGCCGCTGGACGTGCCGGCGCCGCCGGACCTGCCGGCGGCGGTCCCCGCGAGCGTCCCACTGCCGGGGCTGCCCGCACCGATCGCTGTTGCTGCCGAGGCAGGGAGCGGGCCGGAGTCCGTGCCGGCCCCGGTGTTCGGGCCGCCGGTGGGGCTTGCGACGCCGGCGGTGCAAGCTCCCCTGCCGTTCCTGCTGGCGCCGCTCCCACGGCCGGTCCCGCACCGGCCCGTCCTTGCGGGCCTGTCCGGCTTGTCCTTCCTGTGGGGGTCGCCCGGGAAGAAGCCCGCGGCGCCAATCCCGCCGGTGGTGAAGCCCGACCCTCCGGAGGTCAATCCGCAACCCCCGATCGAGCTGCCCGATCCTCCGGTGATCAAACCCAACCCGCCAGTCGTCATGCCCATTCCGCCGGTCATCAAGCCCAACCCGCCGATCGAACTGCCCGACCCACCCGTGGTCAAACCCAACCCCCCAGTCGTCAAACCCATTCCGCCGGTCATCAAGCCCAACCCGCCGATCGAACTGCCCGACCCACCCGTCGTCAAACCCAACCCCCCGGTGATCAAGCCCGACCTGCCCGTCGTCAAACCCAACCCCCCGGTGATCAAGCCCGACCTGCCCGTCGTCAAACCCAACCCGCCGATCCAATTGCCCGACCCGCCGGCCAACGTGCCGAACGCCCCGATCACGTTGCCGGAGTTGCCGGTCAAGCTGCCCGACCCACCGGCCGCGGTTCCCGACGTGCCGGTCAAGCTGCCTGAGGCGCCGTTCCAGCTGCCCAGCCCGCCGGTGGCCAACCCGAGCCCGCCGCTGCAGCTGCCGAACCTGCCTATTGCGCCCCCGAACTCGACTCCGCCCGTCGGCCTGCCTGCCCTTCCGGCACCCAGCGCGCCGACCTTCCCTGGGCTGCCCGCGATCCCGGCGCCGAGCGCACCGGCGATTCCGGTGGCACCCAGCATTCCGGCATTCAAGCCGCCGGCGCTGCCCAGCCTCCCGGCGCCCAACTCCCCGGCGCTTCCGGCCCTGCCGTCACTTCCGGCACCCCAGGCTCCGTCACTGCCCTCGCTTCCCGCGCCGGGCGCGCCCTCCCTGCCGAAGCTGGGCGGCGGCAACCCGGGCGGCATCTTCGGCGGTGGCAAGCCCGGCGGCATCTTCGGCGGCGGCAAGCCCGGCGGCATCTTCGGCGGCGGCAAGCCCGGCGGCATCTTCGGCGGCGGCAAGCCCGGCGGCGGGCTGTTCGGCGGCGGAGGCGGTGGCCTGTTCGGCGGTCGCGGCGGCGGCCTGTTCGGCCACTAGCACCGTAGGTGCGGCGCTCAGCCCGCGCCCGCGCCGCCGGCCAACGCCGCCGCGAACAGCTCCAGGTCCCCCTGGGTGGCGTCTACGTGCGGTGAGATCCGCAGCACGGGAGCGGTGAGTTCGCCCGGTGCGCGTTCGACGCCGGCCGCCGTGGTGACGATCCCGTGCTCGGCGATCAGCCGGGCACGCACCGCCACCGGGTCGGCCCCGCCGAGTGGGGCCAAGGTGGTGATGGCGCTCGGTTCGTCGGCGGGTTCGACCACCCGCCAGCCGGGCAGCTGAGCCAGCACCCGGCGACTGCGGGCGCCCGCTGCGGCCAGCGCGGTGCGCACCGCCGCCGGACCGGCTGTCAGGTATTCCCCCAGCGCCACGCAGAACCCCACCTGTGCGGCCACATTCACCTCACCGGCCGCCGGTCCGGGCGCTACCCGCTCGGCCAGGTCGGACCGAACCGCCAGAGCTCCGACGCCACGCGGACCGGCAAGCCACTTGCGTGACGACGAATAGACGGCGTCCGCCCCGACCGCGCAGTCGATCTGGCCCAGCGCCTGCGCGGCATCCACCACCAGGGGAATGCCGAGCCCGCGGCACATCACGACCATCTCAGCCAGCGGTTGAACCAGCCCACGGTGACTGCCGATCGGGGTCAGGTGGACCAGATCGGGCGGGTCGGCACCCAGTGTTGCTGCCGCCTCGTCGAGCAACAGCCGGCCGTCCCGGTCCACCGGCAGCATCCGCCAGGTGAAACCCTGGGCGGCCATCACCGCCAAATTGGGTCCGTACTCGCCGGGCAGGCAGGCCAGCGTGCGATGCGTGCCCGGCCAGCGGGACAGCAGTAGCTCCAGCGCGTTTCGCGAGCCGGTGGTGAACACCACCGCACCGTCGGGGATGCCGGTCAATGCCGCAAAGGCTGCCCGGCCGGCGTCGAGCACCGGTGCGGCCGCCTCGGCAGCTACGTAGCCACCGACCTCGGCTTCGTGACGGGCGTGGCGGGCGGCGGCATCCAGCGCTGCGTAGCTCTGCCTCGAGCAGGCCGCGCTGTCCAGGTGCAGTCCCGCGGCCGGTGGGCGCGCCGCGCGCCAGGTTGCCCCCAGACTCATTTGATGGACAGTGACAAGCCGAAATCACCGGCGGTGTCGGTCCACCATCGTCGCCGCCGCAGTCCCGCGGCGGCCAGCTCCGCGGCCACCTGGTCCGGGTGAAACTTGCACGACACCTCGGTCAGCATCTCCTCGGCCGCGGCGAAGTCGACAGCCATGCCCAAGTCGCCGATGACCACGTGCTGCGCGCGGCGGGCACGCAGCCACATCTCGATGCGCTGTTCGCTTGCGTTCCACCGCGCCACATGGGCGAAGGCGTCCAGATCGAAGTCAGCATGCAGTTCGCGGTTCACCACCGCGAGTACGTTGCGGTTGAACGCCGCGGTGACACCGGCTGCATCGTCATAGGCGCGCACCAGCCGGTCGGTGTCCTTGACCAGGTCGGTGCCCAGCAGCAGCGCATCGCCGTCGCGCATGACGGCCGCCAGATCCGCCAGAAAGTCAGCACGCGGTCCGGGTGTCAGATTGCCGATGGTCGAACCCAGGAATACGAACAGCCTTACGCCGCCGTCGGGGATCTGCGCCAGATGATGTTCGAAGTCGCCGCAGACGCCGTGCACTTGCACCCCGGGATAGTCCCGGGCGATCGCCTCCCCGGCCTTCTCCAGCACGCCGGCGTCCACATCGAACGGGACGAACCGTTGCAGCGTCCGGTTGTCGCGCAACGCATCCAGCAGCAGGCGGGTCTTTTCCGAGGTTCCGCTGCCCAGCTCCACCAGGGTGTCCGCGCCGGACAGGACCGCGACCTCCGCAGCACGAGTCCGCAGGATCTGCGCCTCGGCGCGGGTGGGATAGTACTCGGGCAGTCGGGTGATCCTGTCGAACAGCTCGCTGCCCACGTCGTCGTAGAACCACTTGGGCGGCAGCGACTTCGGGACTTGCGCCAAGCCGTGACGGACATCTTGCCGCAACGCGCTGCGAGCCGCGTCGGCAGCCAGATGGTTGGCGATCGAGACGGTCACGGGGCCGTGTCCAACGCGGTGAGGCGGACCTCGCCGCCGGAAGTCTCGATCAGATGCCGGTCGGGTATGTCCACCCACCGGGGGTCGTCGTCGTAGGGCTCACTGGCCAGCACCACTCCGTCCGCACTGTGCAACATCGACAAGGTATCCCCCCAGGTCGTGGCCAACATTCGAGTGCCGTTGGCGGCCAAGATGTTCAGTCGGGCATGCGGGTCGGACGCGCCCACCTCGGCGACCACGGCACCCAACGACTCCACCCCGCGTTCGAATATCGCGGCAGCCAACAGTGCGCTGTCGCACACCGATTCCGCCGCCGTGACGCCGGGTAACGCCGTGCGGTCGACCACGCCGTTGTGCGACAGCAGCCACGTCCCGTCGGTGAAGGGTGCGGTGGCACTGGCTTCGATGGGCATGCCGACGGTGGCCGAACGCACCGCTGCCACGACGCAATGGCTGGCCAGCGCCGGGGCCACTGATGCGAACGAGGCGTCACCCCACAGCGGTGCCGCGCTGCGCCACCGCCGCGGCGTCGTGCCGTCGAAAAAGCCCGCGCCCCAACCGTCGGCGTTGAGTAAGCCGTGTTTCTGCCGCCGCGGCGCATAGGACTGCACCAGCAGCCCGGATGGCGGTTGCAGGACCAGCTCGGCCAGTGTTCGCGGCCGTCCCAGCCAGCCCAGGTGCCGGCACATCAGGCGTCCCAGGCGAGTCGCACTCCGGCGAAGATCTGCCGCCGGTAGGGGTGGTCCCAGTTGCGGAAGCTCGGCCGCAGGATCTCGCCCGCAACCGCCCACGATCCGCCACGCAGAACCCGGTAGTCACCGCCGAAGAACGGTTCGGAATATCGCTGGTAGATCATGGGGCGAAAGCCGGGCCACGGTTGCAGGGGCGAACTGGTCCACTCCCAGACATCGCCGAGCAGTTGTTGGGCTCCGTACGCCGAGGCCCCGTCCGGATATGCCCCCACCGGCGCCGGACGCAGCGCCGTGCCGCCGAGGTTGGCCAGTGCGGCCGACGGTTCGGCGCTGCCCCAGGGATAGCGCCGGCGCGTCGCTGTCGCCGGATCCCAGGCACAGGCCTTCTCCCATTCGATCTCGGTGGGCAGCCGAGCGCCGGCCCATGCGGCATACGCCTGCGCCTCGAAGTAACTGACATGC
The DNA here is from genome assembly GCF_000972925.1 of Mycobacterium sp. UM_Kg1. NCBI lineage: Bacteria > Bacillati > Actinomycetota > Actinomycetes > Mycobacteriales > Mycobacteriaceae > Mycobacterium > Mycobacterium sp. UM_Kg1. The sequence goes on from NZ_JRMK01000039.1 coordinate 6,788, forward strand.
TGGACCGGCTCGTCGTCGGGCAGCTCCTCGGTGTGACCAAACCGTACCCGAGACCGCAGGTCGGGACACCAGAACTGCGGCGCCGTCAGCCCAGCCTCTACGCAGTGGCGCCATCCGCGTTCGCTCCACCACTGCCGTTGCCGATAGCCGCCGTCGGCGATGAATTCCCGCCATTCCCGGTTGGTCACCGGAACCCGGCCGATCCGGAACGCCGCCACGTCGACACGGTGCGCGGGGCGCTCGTTGTCCAGCGAGGAGGGCTCGTCGGCGGCGTCGACGCCGAGCACGAATTCGCCGCCGGGCACCAGCACCGAAGTGCCCGCCAGATCGGGCCGGCCGGTCGGCACTGCGCCGCCCGGGCGCAGTACAGGCACCCCGGCACGCAGGTTCAGCGCCTGCAGCATGGTCTCGTCGTGCTGGTGCTCGTGGCTGAGCACCATGGCGAAGACGAACCCGTCCCCGTTCTCATCGGATAGTGCACCGATCTTGTCGAGAACTTTGGAACGCACTGTGGCGCAGTACTTCCGGGCCTGCTGCGGCGCGAGCAGCGGTAGGTCGACCCGACTGACACGCGGGTGGGTGAAGGCGTCGTAGAGGCCCTCGACATCGGCGGGCAGCATGCCCGGCCGTGCGGGATCTCCATCGCGCAGCAGCCACAGCTCCTCCTGCTGGCCGATGTGGGCCAGGTCCCACACCAGCGGACTCATCAGCGGGTCGTACTGACGCAGCAGCTCGGTGTCATCGAGGGCCACGAGCGCCAGCGTGCGCTCACGCGCCCGCGTCAGGTCGCGGACCAAGGTCTCCCGTGCGGTCATGACTGTCCGCGGGCCAACCGGGTCACCAGAGCCGGGACGCCGGCCTCGGCCGCCTGCTGGGTGACGTCGTCGGCCGGGCAGCGGCCGCGCTCGACCATGACGGCCAGCCGATGCATCCCCTCGCGCAGCGACTCCGGCGCCCGCTCGGCGGCCAGGCGAACACAGTGCCCGGCGGCCGCATTTAGCCGCGGGTCGGCCAGGCCGACTCGCGCGGCGACATCCCAGGCAGTCGCGACGGGTTCGACGGCTTCGGCGGCACTGCCGGCGGCAACGGGGTCGTCGAGCAGGGTGGCAAGCATGAAGACCAGCGCCGGCCAGAGCCTGTCGCCGACGCTGTCGAGGTAACGGATTTCCAGCCAGCCCCGCGGGCGCACCGGCGGGAACAGGGTGGTCAGGTGGTAGTCGAGGTCTTCGGTGCCGGCACGGCGCCCGCCGAGGCGAACCCGCCCGTCCGCCCAGTCGGCGAACGGGACATACCTGCTGACCGGAATCGCTTCGGGCGTGTGCACCAGCATGACCGGCGCCTTGAGCGCGTAACGCGCCCAGTCGGTGGCTGGGTCGGTGCCCGCCAGAGCCAGGACCGGACCGCAGCGGGCCGAATCCAGCCGGCTCCACACCCGCTGCCGGGTGGAGCACCAACCGGAGAAGACACCGCTGAGCAGCGGCGAGTTCGCGGCGATCGCGACCATCGTCGGTCCCAGCGCGTGGGCCAGCCGAACCCGGTCAGCCCAGCCGGACCGGGCGCCGGCGTCCAAATTGACTTGCACGGACGCCGTCGCCGTCATCATCGCTGCCCCGGCCGAACCGGTGTGACTGGCCGCAAAGAACTGTTCCATGGCTGCGTAACGCTCGCCCGGGTTGACCCGCTCGGTTGGCCGCAGCGGGTCGGCGCCCAGTTGCACCAGACCGAGCCCGGCATCGGCGAACGTGGACCGCAGTACCGCCTGATCGGCGGTCATCGCCTCGATCGCGGCGAGGGCGCCGTCCAGCGGCGGGCCGGAGAGCTCCACGGCGCCGCCCGGTTCGACGGTGACAGCACTTCCGCCGGGCAACTCCGGCATGTGACGCAGTACCGCACCGATCTCCGCCCAGCCGGGGCGCCGGTGCGGATTGGCCGGGTCGAAGCAGTGCGCCTCGATTTCCAGGCCTACCCGGCCATGCGGGGCGTCGGTGAGGCAACGTTGGATGATGTAGTCGGCCGCGTCGGCGGCACCGGACAATTCCGGCCCGCCCAGGCACGGTTCATCGCCGCGGGACAATTGCGTCGCCGCGGCGAAACCCATCTCAACCCCTCCCCCGTCGATCCTCCCGACGCTACCGGAGTGCACCGACACGTTGTCCGGCGTTTACTGACCCAAAGTGTTCTGCATGGCGCCGGCCAGCACGTTTACCGCCGGGCCGGCATTGCCCGACTGGCAGACCTTGGCCTGCAGCAACACGTTGGCCCGCAGTCGGGTCTGGTTGAAACAGCGTCGGTCGGTGCCGGCCTCCTGCTTGGTCCAGGCCGCATCGGTTGCGGTGGCCGGTCCGCCGCCAAACGACCAGACCTGTGTGACTCCACTGGCCAGGTGCATCGCGGTGGTCCGGCCCGAACAGCCGGCGGTTCGGTCCACGACACGGCGGAAGGCGCCGGTGGCCGCCTCGGTGCTGGCGAACACCCCCACCGCCTGCTTGACGAAATGGCCCTGATCGGTGGCCGACGTCTGGGTGACGGCGCTGTTGAAGGACGCCAGGTCGGGATCGTTGAAGACCTCGGGCAGGCCGATGTCAGCCCAGTTGTTGCACGCCGGGTCGTCGACCCAGAACGCCTGGAACGGCTCGCCGGAGACGGCCTCGAACGTCATCGGGGCACCGACGATGTTGCCCACCGAACCCCTGGGCAGTACCGCATAGGACACCACGCCCGGCTCCGAAGGGCCGGCGCCGGCCGCCGGAGCGACCACCACGCCGACGATGGCCAGGCCCAGCGCCACCCGCAGGGTTGTGGTGGCCCGCCGGCCGTCAAGCAAGGTTGGCCCGCACCCCGGCCTCGACCGCGCTCCCCAGATCGGGGTCGACGTTGTGCCAGTATTCGAATACCCGCGACAGCACCGGTTCGGTGACACCCGCCGAGACGTGCCCAATGATGTTGGCCGCCAGTCGCTTGCGTTCATCGTCGTCGAGGACGTCCCGGACCAGGGTGCGCGCCTGGCTGAAATCGTCGTCGTCGGGGCGCAGGGTGTAGGCGGCGCGCACCATCTCCCCGTCGGAGTACCACCGCACTTCGGCGGCCCGGGCCGGATCAGCCTTGGGGCCACCCATCGAGTTCGGCGCGTACACCGGGTCCGTCGCGTTGACGAACCGCATGGCGCCGTCTTTGGAGTAGCTGTGCACCTCGACTTTCGGTGCGTTGACCGGCAATTGACTGTAGTTCGTCCCGATCCGGGCCCGGTGGGCGTCGGCGTAGGAGAACCCTCGGGCCAGCAGCATCTTGTCCGGGCTCAAGCCGGTTCCGGGAACCATGTTGTTGGGCTGAAACGCCGCCTGCTCGATCTCGCTGTGATAGTCGGTGACGTTGCGGTCCAGCGTCAGCTTGCCGACGTCGATCAGCGGGTAGTCGCCGTGCGGCCAGACCTTGGTGAGGTCGAATGGGTTGTAGCGATAGGTCTTCGCCTCCTCAAACGGCATGATCTGCATCTTCAGGGTCCAACTCGGATGCTCGCCGCGCTCGATCGCGTCGTAGAGGTCACGCTGGTGGTAGTCGCCGTCAACGCCGGCCAGCCGGTCGGCCTCCTCCTGCGTAAGACACTCAACGCCCTGATCACTGATGAAGTGGTATTTCACCCAGAAGATCTCGCCGGCCGCGTTGATCCAGCTGTAGGTATGGCTGGAGTAGCCGTTCATCTGGCGCCAACTCTTCGGAATCCCGCGATCACCCATCAACCAGGTGACCTGGTGGGCGGATTCAGGTGACAGCGTCCAAAAGTCCCACTGCATGTTGTGGTCGCGCAGATTGTTGGCGGCGCGGCGCTTCTGGGAACGGATGAAGTGCTGGAACTTCAGCGGATCACGCAGGAAAAAGATCGGCGTGTTGTTGCCGACCATGTCGAAGTTGCCCTCAGAGGTGTAGAACTTGGTCGCAAATCCGCGCGGGTCCCGCCAGGTGTCGGGGCTGCCCCGCTCGCCCGCGACGGTGGAGAACCGGGTCAGCGTTTCGGTCTTGGCGCCCGGCTGGAAAACCGCGGCCCTGGTGTACCGGGTGACGTCTGCGGTGACTTCGAAATGCCCGTACGCTCCACCGCCCTTGGCGTGCGGCTGACGTTCCGGGATTCGCTCCCGGTTGAACATCGCCATCTGCTCGATCAGGTAGTGGTCCTGCAACAGAATGGGCCCGTCCGGGCCGACCGTCAGGGATTCGCTGTCGCTGGGCGCCGGAATTCCGGCATCGGTGGTGGTGTGGTGCTCGGTCATCTGCTTGTCTCCTCTTGCCGTTCAAGAGCTGTTGACACAAAGCGTGCGGCTAAAACCTGACGAGCGCGCGATTTTTCCTTGTTTCGGCCGGCCGGCTGCTGGCGCGACGGCGCGCCGGCGCCGGTCAGCGATGCGGCGGGACAGACGGCGGGGGTGGTGGCGGGGGCGGTCCCCCGGGCCCGCCCGGCCCGTTGCCCGGGCCGGCGGGACGGAAGCCCGGCCACTCCGATTCCTCGCCGGGACCCGCCGGGCCGAAGCCGGGGCCCATGGGCGGCCCGTGATGCATCATGCAGGGCCCGTGATGGTGGTGCCGTGGTCCGTACCAGCCGCCGCTGAGGTAAGCGCCCGTACCGAAGATGACGGCGGCGATGAACACGGTCCCGGCGACGATCACCACCCACGCCGCGATCTGGTAGAGGCGGTTCGGGGGTGCCGGCGGAGGGGCTGCCGGCGGAGGTGGCGGCGGGGTGGAAACTGGCGGCTCGCTCATACCCATCCATCATGCCCGAGAACGACGCCGGCCGCCGCCCTTCGGGAAGGGGGCGGCGGCTGGGTGGTCGGTGCCGGTCGGGATCAGCGGCCCGGCGGGGGTGCAGTGGTGGTCACCGGCGGTGCCGGTTCCTCAGGACCGGGACGGTCCGGCCCCCACCACATCGGCCCCGGACGGTGCGGGCCCTTGTGGAACATCGCGTGCTGGGCGTGATGCCCATGCGGGCCGGGACAGTGGTGGCCCCGCGGTCCGCCGTGACTGACCCACGCGCCGGCGAAAAAGATCGACGACACGATGAAGACAATCCCGGCGACAATCGCGACCCAGGCGGCAAGCCGGTAGAGCCAGTAGGGCTTGAACTCGGCGGGCGGGGAAGGTGAGGGGGCTGTGCTCTCGGGTACTTCGCTCATGTAGGGCATCTTGCCGGGGCAAACACCAGCTGCCGCTAGGTCCTGGCTATGCACCAGCTATGGGCTAGACGGTATGAGGCGATGCGCGAATTGGCGCTGCTGCGGCAGCCTTTCACCGCTACGCAAGCCAGACAGGGCGCTGAACACCACACGGCGGGTTGCGATCCCGCTGCTGGAATACGTCGATTCCCGGGGCTGGACCCGTCGGCTCGACGCTGTCCATCGAGAGGTGGGGCACCCAAGCGTCGCACCCACCCTAGAAGTTGTCGCTGAACTGCGCAGCGGAGTCCAGCTGTGCGACTGTCCGGCGAACGCCGTCGCGCACCGCCTTCGCGGTCTGTACCGCAACGGAATCCATGGCTCCATCGACCGTCTGCCATGCCTCGACGACAACCGATCCCGAGGTGCCGCCGCCGGACGGGGTGAGCACGACTGTCGACTCCATGACACATCGCGGGCCCGATTCCGCAGGAGTCCGAAATATCAGCACAAACGCCGCGCTGTCCTCGACGGGTTCGGCGGCTGCCAGGTAGAGCTGTTGGGCGCCGGGGTCCTGCCGGTAGGGGGTGACATCGGAGATCAGCCGCTCGGCAATCGATTCCAGTGCGGCGCTGGTGCGGAAGGTCAGCGGATTGTTGAGCAGACGCTCACCCTGGTGCTTGACGCGCGGCAGGATGACTGACCCCCGACCGCTTCGCGCACGGGTACGTCTGCTGACGAAAACGACCGTAATAGCGCCGCAGCCCAACACAAGTCCAGCCGCGAGCGCGAGAACTTTCATACCGTCGCACCGTACTAGTACGCCGCACTATGCAGTATCGACCGTTCGGTCGACAGCGAGGCCGCTTGCCCGCCAGACTCGCATCCAGCCTCCGCGGCCTATAAACCCAGGACTCCTAAGTGCTTGCCGGAACCCGTCGGTCCGCGGCGGTCTTGGGCTTGACGTGCTCTACATCGCCGGTGAATTCCTTAGTCCAGCAGGCGAACTCCAACGTAATTCCGTCAGGGTCCTGGAAGTAGAAGGAGCGGACATACACCCCTGGGTGCACCGTGGGGCTGGCCTGCCACTCGGACTCGTCGTGATTGAGGATCGGCCCGACACGCACGCCCTTTTCCTTGAGCCGTTGCCGGTAGGCGTCGAACTTGTCCGCCGGCACGTGGAATGCCAGGTGATTGAGCGTGCTGACGGCGCTCGTGATCTCGCCGATTCCGGGTATGTGGGCCGGCGCGGAGATTCCGGGCACCCCATCCGGTGCGTCACGGAACCAGAAGAACGCCACGCAGTCGCCGTTACCGGCGTCGAAGAAGAAGTGCTGGCCGATACCTGCGGGCAAGTCCAGCGATTTGACCAGCGGCATACCCAGGATATTGCTGTAGAAGTCGACGGTCCGTTCCATGTCGGAGCACACCATCGCCACATGGTTGATCCCGCTGATTTCGAATTCGGTGTTCACACCGTGCGGCTTGATCATTGCGGACACTCCTCTGGCGAAGATCAGAATCTGAATCTAACATCAGATTCAGATTTGAGCCAGACCCGAGACAGGAAGTCCGATCCGGTGTCTACCCACCCTGAGCGGCCCGGCCATCGCGAACCACTGCCCACCGAGCGGGGCCGACGCACCCAGGCCGCGATCGACTCCGCCGCCCGCGCAGTCATCGCCCGGAAGGGGGTGCTGGCCGCCACCATCGCCGACATCGCAGCTGAGGCAGGCCGTTCGGCGGCGTCGTTCTACAACTACTACGACTCCAAAGAGGCGATGGTCCGGGAGTGGGCGCTGCGGTTCCGCGACGAGGCCAGCCGGCGAGCGGCTACCGTGACCCGGCACGGGCTGACCGATCGGGAACGCATCGAGCAGGCAACCGCCGCGCACTGGTACACCTACCGCAATCGGCTGGCCGAGATGGTCGGCGTGTCTCAGCTCGCGATGGTCAACGACGACTTCGCCCGGTACTGGGCGGAGATCTGCGCGGTGCCCGTCGGCCACATCACCGAAACGGTGAAGCGCGCCCAGGCCGAGGGCAACTGCACCGACGACGACCCCGCCCTGCTTGCGGTGGCGATCGTCTCGATGCTCAACCAGTTCTGTTACGTCCAACTCGCCACGCCCCGCGACGACGACGGCCCCGACGACGATGCCTGCATCCGCACCCTGGCCAACGTGTTCTACCGGGCCATCTATACCGAGGAGAGTTCCTGAGCATGTGGTGCCCGCCCGCCCCCGAGGCAAAGCCGTGACCGTGCGCGTCCTGGCCCACTTCATTCCCGGCCCGAAGGTCTCGGCGTTCGTGGCGCCCGAATCCGACTGGCTCGACATCCGGTGGTGCGCCGCCGACGACGACGCCACCTTCTACCGCGAATTGGCCGAGGCGGAGGTGCTCTGGCATGTGCTGCGTCCGCTGTCCGGCGAGGACCTGCGACGCGGACCGCGGTTGCGCCTGGTGCACAAGTTCGGCGTGGGAATCAACACCATCGACGTCGATGTCGCCACCCAGCGCGGCATCGCGGTGGCCAATATGCCGGGTGCCAACGCCGCCTCGGTCGCCGAGGGCACCGTGATGCTGATGCTGGCGGTGCTGCGCCGACTGCTGCCGCTGGACCGAGCGACCCGGGCGATACACGGCTGGCCGACCGATCCCGACCTGGGCGAACACTGCCGGGACATCGGCGGCTGCGTCGTCGGGCTGGTCGGCTTCGGCAGCATCGCCCAACGGGTTGCCCATATCGTGAGTGCCATGGGTGCGCAGGTCATCCACACCAGTACCCGCGACGACGGCACGCCGGGCTGGCGGCCCCTGCCGGAGCTGCTGGCCGCGGCCGACATCGTCTCGCTGCACCTTCCCCTGACCGATGCCACCGAGGGATTGATCGACGAGACGGCCCTGCAGCAGATGAAGCCCGAGGCGGTGCTGGTCAACACCTCGCGCGGACCGATCGTCGACGAGGCCGCGCTGGCGGCCGCGCTGAGCCGCGGGCGGCTGGCCGGCGCGGGCCTCGACGTGTTCGCCGTCGAGCCGGTGACCGCGGACAATCCGCTGCTCGGTTTGGACAATGTCGTGCTGACGCCGCATGTGAGCTGGTACACCGCGGACACCATGCGGCGCTACCTGGCCGCGGCCGTCGACAACTGCCGCCGGCTGCGTGACGGGCAGCCAATGTCCCACGTAGTCAACCAACCGACTGGTTGTTAGATTCACCTCACGTACAACCGAAAGGCGTATCGATGCCGATAGCGATCACCTCTGAGCACCAGGACCTGGCCGATTCCGTGCGGTCCCTGCTGACCCGCGCCGTGCCCTCCGAGATGCTGCATGCCGCGATGGACAGCCCCATCGAGAACCCGCCCCCGTATTGGCGGGCCGCCGCCGAACAGGGCCTGGCGGGTGTGCACCTGGCCGAGGAGGTCGGCGGCCAGGGCTTCGGAATCCTGGAACTGGCGGTGGTGCTCGCCGAGTTCGGCTACGGCGCCGTGCCGGGGCCGTTCGTCCCGTCCGCCGTTGCCAGCACCCTGATCGCCGCCCACGATCCGGCCGCCGCCGAGCTGAGCGGACTGGCCAGCGGCGAGGTGATCGCCACGTACAGCGTCAACCCCGGGCTGACCGCCACCGCTTCGGGATCGGGTCTGGTGATCCGCGGGGAGGCCCGCGCCGTGGCCGCCGCCGCCCAGGCGTCGCTGCTGGTACTGCCCGTAGCGACCGACGGCGGAGCGCTGTGGGTGCTGCTGCGCGCCGACCAGCTCGAGATCGAGCCGGTGACCAGCGTGGACCCGCTGCGCCCCATCGCCCACGTGCGCGCCGACGGCGTCGAAGTCGACGACGCCGCGGTTCTGCGCAACCTCACCGAGGTACGGGCGCGGGCGCTCATCGCCACGCTGCTGTCCGCGGAGGCGATCGGTGTCGCCCGGTGGGCCACCGACACCGCCGCCGAATACGCCAAGATCCGCGAGCAGTTCGGCCGGCCGATCGGACAGTTCCAGGCCATCAAGCACAAGTGCGCGGAGATGATCGCCGACACCGAGCGGGCCACCGCGGCGGTGTGGGACGCCGCCCGGGCCATCGACGAGGCGACCGAGGGCGGGGCGCCCGGTTGGGAAGCCGCGGCGCCGACCGTCGCGTTCGCCACGGCCGTGGCCGCCACCCTGGCCCCCAGCGCCGCCCAGCGCTGCACCCAGGACTGCATCCAGGTGCACGGCGGCATCGGATTCACCTGGGAGCACGACGCCGGGGTGTACTACCGGCGCGCGCTCATCCTCGCCGCATCCTTCGGTGACCGCTCGGCCTACCCCCAGCAGGTGGTCGACACCGCCACCGTCGGCGGTATGCGCAAGATCGACATCGACTTGGATCCCGACACCGAGAAGCTGCGCGCCGAGATCAGGGCTGAGGTCGCAGCCCTCAAGGCCATGCCGCACGACCAGCGCACGGTCGCCATCGCCGAGGGCGGCTGGGTGCTGCCCTACCTGCCCAAGCCGTGGGGACGCGCCGCCGAGCCGATCGAGCAGATCATCATCGAGCAGGAGTTCACCACCGGCCGGGTGCGTCGCCAGTCGATGGGTATCGCCGCGTGGCTCATTCCGTCGATCGTGGCGTTCGGCACCGACGAGCAGAAGCAGCGTTTCCTGCCCCCCACGTTTCGCGGGGAGGAGATCTGGTGCCAGCTGTTCTCCGAGCCCGGCGCGGGTTCCGACCTGGCCAGCCTGACCACGAAGGCGACCAAGGTCGACGGCGGCTGGCGGATCAGCGGCCAGAAGATCTGGACCTCGGCAGCGCAGTTCTCCTCCTGGGGAGCCCTGCTGGCCAGGACTGACCCGAGCGCCCCGAAGCACGACGGCATCACGTACTTCCTGCTGGACATGAAGAGCGAAGGCGTGACCGTCAGCCCGCTGCGTGAACTCACCGGCGGGGCGATGTTCAACACCGTGTTCATCGACGACGTGTTCATCCCGGACGAGCTGGTGCTCGGCGAGGTGAACCGCGGCTGGGAGGTCAGCCGAAACACGCTGACCGCCGAGCGGGTATCCATCGGCGGCACCGAGATGCCGTTCCTGGCCAGCCTCGACGGCTTCGTGGAGTTCATGCGCGACGGGCAGTTCGATCACGGCGCGCAGCGGCGGGCCGGGCAGCTGATCGCCGAGGGGCACGCCGCCAAGCTGCTCAACCTGCGCTCGACCCTGCTGACCCTGGCGGGCAAGGATCCGATGCCGGCAGCGGCGGTGTCCAAGCTGCTGTCGATGCGCACCGGTCAGGGTTACGCCGAGTTCGCGGTGGCCACGTTCGGCGGGGATGCCGCGATCGGCGACCGCGACCAGCTTCCCGGCAAGTGGGCCGAGTTCCTGTTGATGAGCCGCGCCACCACCATCTACGGCGGCACCTCGGAGGTTCAGCTCAACATCATCGCCGAGCGCCTGCTGGGCCTCCCCCGCGACCCGTAGGCGGTCACCCTTTCCCGCGAGCAGACACAGAATCGCACGCAGGCACGCCTGCGGATGCGATTCTGTGTCTGCTCGGCGGGGGGCGCGTACCTCAACTTGCCAGCCGTGAGCGCACCAGCTGGCGTTCGATTCGCGCGGCGGTGCGCGCGGGATGGCGTCGAATATCTTCGGCAACAATCGGAATCGACGTCCAGCCGACGTCTTGGATACCTGCGCTGCGCTTCTTGTCGCGCAACATCGCTGGACCGCCGGCATGCCAGTCGATACTTTCGTACTCCGCGGCCACCCTCACATCAGGCCACGCGAAGTCGGCACGCCACAGCTGGCCGTCGCGGCCGTAGATCGGGTATTGAAGCTCAGGCGTCGGGACACCGTAGTCGATCATCACCAGTCGCGCTTCGCTTTCCATCGCCGACTCTGCGCGCCCGTCGACGTAGGGCAGCAGTTCACGCACCGTGACGATGCCGCGGCGGCCGCCCTGCTCCAGCACCACCCGGTCCAACTCTGGTGGAGTACACCGGCCCGAATGCACTGCTGCATCAAGCGTCGCAAGCGCGCGGGGGCGTGGTAGCTGTCGCGCGATCTCCACCGCCGTCCACGCCGGCGCGGTAGCGAGACTCCCTGCAACCGAACGCAACTGGGCACCAACCCGCTGATGCACCATGAGTCCGAGGGTCGGACGCATGCGCACGCCGGGATCCAGAACGTGTACTGCGGTCGTGTTCTCGGTATCGAAACCGTAGAGCCGAGCGGCCGTCCCCAGACAGGCGACCGCACGCTGCCCCATGAACAGATCGAGTGCCCGCAGCCGGCCCAGCAGATCCGGCTCCCCCACGCCGTAGACGCCGTACCAGATCCGGGACAGCCCTCCGGTATTCACCTGAACGTCGAGCTGCTGGCGTGTCATGACCGTCAGCAACTGTCGCGTCGTGGCAAAGCCGCCGAGGTCGTCAAGGAGCTTCAAGGCACCCGCATGCATGCCCACAGTCTGCGAAGGCGTGCCGACTCCCGGCCAGTCACCCCTGGGGATAGCCCGGCGAGCAGACACAGAATCGCACTCGCGGGGGCTCCCGCGTGCGATTCTGTGTCTGCTCGCGGCGGGAACCGGCGGAAACCGGCGCGGCGGGAACCGAGATCTACAGGTCGCGCAGCTCGCGCTTGAGGATCTTGCCGGTGGGGTTACGCGGCAACTCGTCGAGGAAGATCACGTCACGCGGCACCTTGTAACGGGCCAAGTGCTCCTTGACGTAGACCTTGATGGTGTCCTCGTCGACGCTGGAGCCTTCCTTTTTCACCACGAAGGCCCGCAGCCGTGCGCCCCACTCCTTGTCGTCGACGCCCAGCGCGGTCGCCTCGATCACGTCCGGATGTCCGCTGATCAGATCCTCGACTTCCGCCGGGAAGACGTTCTCGCCGCCGGAGACGATCATCTCGTCGTCGCGGCCGCTGACATAGAGCAGACCCCGCTCGTCGAAGTATCCGACGTCGCCCGAAGACAGCAGGCCATCGATGATCTGCTTGCCGCCGCCGCCGGTGTAGCCCTGGAACGGGAAGAAGTTGCCGACGAAGATTCGCCCGACCTCGCCCTGCGGCACTTCGTTGCCGTTGTCGTCGAGGATCCTGACCTTGACACCCTTGACCACCGGCCCGACCGTCGCCGGGTTGTGCTGCAGGTCGGCGGGTCCGGCGATGGTGGCGAAGGCGACCTCGGTGGACCCATACATGTTGTAGATGATCGGTCCGAGGTCCTTTAGGGCCCGGCTCGCCAGTTCCCCGCCGAGTTGCGACCCGGAGACGAAGACGATCCGCAGGTTCGACAGATCCGGTTTGGGACTGGTCTTCTCCAGCTCGTCGAGGAGCCGGGACAGCATGACCGGCACGACCACGATCGCGGTCACCTTGTGCTTCTCCAGATCCGCCAACACGGTGGCGGGCTTGAAGCGGCGCCGCAACACCAGGGTGGAGCCGAAGAACATCGCCAGGGTTCCGTGCAGATAGCCCAGGGCGTGGAACATCGGCGACGGCAGCGACGTCACTTCCCCGGCCCGGAACGGGACATGGGACAAAATGCCGCCGATGGGCGCCAGCGTGGGCGGGGTGGCGCGGTTGGCGCCCTTGGGGGTACCGGTGGTGCCGGACGTCAGGATGATGATCGAGGAGTGCTTGGTGACCTTGGGCGCCGGCGCCTTGCTGCTGCGCGCGATCAGCTGAGCCAACGTCTCGTCGGCACTGCCCGACGGCTCGTCGCTGTCGGGGTTGACCCCCAGAGCGCGCAACTTGCCCAGCTCCGGCGTGGCCTGCGCGACGGCGGCGGTGTACTCGTCGTCGTAGATGATCAGCTTGGCGCCTTCGCGCTCGGAGACGTCCTTGATCTGCGGGCCGGAGAACTCACTGTTCAGCAGGATCAGCCGGGCACCCACCCGGGCGCAGCCGTAGTTGGCGATCAGGAACCAGCGGTGGTTGCGGGCCAAGATCGCCACCCCGTCGCCGCCGCGGACCCCCATCGCGAGGAGGCCGTTGGCCACGGCGTTGACGGCGTCGTCGAGTTCCTTGAACGTGATGCTGCCGTCGTCGTCGATGACGGCGATGCCGTTCGGGTTACGCCGGGCGTTGAGCGCCGGAATCATCCCCAACTCACCCCAGCGCGCTCCGTCGGAGAGTGCGCTGGCGATGACCTTCGGCGATTCCAGTTTCAACGCCCCGGACTGCAGGATCTTGCGCAGATAATGCAACTCGGCCCCGCCGCGTTCGAGATAGCGACCGAGCTTGGTTACAGCCTGGCTGGGCAGGTCGATGAGCTTAGCCATGGCACAACCTTATGTGACGCAGATCGCCGTCGGGCGGGGGACGGTGCGCTCTCGTTAATATGGCGCTCATGGCCGGCGGGTTGTCGCTGGACGTGGCGGGACGGCGGGTGGTGGTGACCCACCCGGACAAGACGGTGTTCCCGGGTGGACGAGGCCGGTCGCCGTGGACCAAGCTCGACCTGATCCGCTACTACCTGTCGGTTGCCGACGGTGCGCTGCGCGGCGTGGCCGGGCGGCCGATGATCCTCAAGCGCTTCGTACAGGGCATCGACGCCGAGGCCGTCTTCCAGAAGCGGGCGCCGACCAACAGGCCGGATTGGGTGTCGGTCGCCGAGCTGCACTATGCGTCGGGCCGTTCTGCGCACGAAGTCGTCGTCGACGACGCGGCCGGGCTGGCCTGGGTGATCAACCTGGGCTGTGTGGATCTCAACCCGCACCCAGTGCACTCCGACGACCTCGACCATCCCGATGAGCTGCGAATCGATCTCGACCCGATGCCCGGAGTCGACTGGGCACAGATCGTCGAGGTGACACTGCTGGCCCGCGAGGTGCTCACCGAGCACGGATTGACCGCCTGGCCGAAGACGTCGGGTTCGCGGGGCATGCACATCTACGCACGCATCGCACCCCAGTGGCAGTTCGGCCAGGTGCGGCTGGCCGCGCAGGCGGTAGCCCGCGAGATCGAGCGCCGCGCACCGCAGTTGGCCACCAGCCGGTGGTGGAAGGAAGAGCGGCACGGCGTCTTCGTCGACTTCAACCAGAACGCCAAGGACCGGACGGTCGCCTCGGCGTACTCGGTGCGAGCCACCGTCGACGCCCGGGTGTCTACGCCGCTGCATTGGGACGAGGTCGCCTGCTGCGACCCGGCGTCGTTCACCATCGACACCGTGCCGGGCAGGTTCGCCGCGATCGGTGATCCATGGGCGGGAATGGACGACGCCGTCGGCTCCCTGCAGGAGCTGTTGGCCTTGGCGCAGGCGCAGGGCCCCGCTCCGAAGGCGCCACGCGGCACCCGTAAGAGCGTCGACGGCCGGCGCACCTCGCCGCTGCCGTTGATCGAGATCGCCCGCACCAAGACCCGCGACGAGGCGATGGCCGCGCTCGACGTGTGGCGGGAACGGCACGCCGCCGCCGCGAACCGGCTGGCTCCGGAAGACGTTCTGCTTGACGGCATGCGCGGTCCGAGTTCGATCTGGTACCGGGTGCGGATCAACCTGCAGCACGTGCCGGATGCGCACCGCCCGCCCCAGGAGGAGCTGATCGCCGATTACAGCCCCTGGCCGAGCCGCCACGACGACCCTGGCTAGCCGCCGGTCGGCCGGTGGCCCGGGAGGTGGCTTTGCCGGCCGTAGGAGTCGAATTCGGCGTCCAGCGAACTTTTGTCGCCGGCGCTCATGCGGGTGTATGAGGGCCGGCCCCGCCCGGCCCAGCGATAGACCGGTTCCTCGGTGTGCCAGGCCTCGGCCTGCAGTTGGCGTTTGAGCACCTTGTTCGAGCCTGTCACCGGCAGGCTGGCCGTGATCCGCAGGAAGCGCGGAAAACCCTTGCTGCCCAGGTCGGGCTGGTCGGTCAGGTAGCCGGCGAAGGCCGCCACGTCGAAGCGGTCGGGGTCGGCCACCTCGATGGCGCCCATCACCTGATCACCGGAGCGGGGATCGGGCACCGCGTAGACGCCGGCACTGATGACCAGCGGATGCCGGCGCAGCACCTGTTCGATGGTCAGCGCGGAGGTGTTCTCCCCGTCCACGCGTATCCAGTCGCCCCGACGGCCGGCGAAGTACAGGAACCCGGCCTCGTCGCGGTAACCGAGGTCGCCGGTCCAATACCAGCCGTCGCGTACCTTTTCGGAGTCCGCGGCGTCGTTGTTGTAGTAGCCCTCGAAGTCACGGGCCCCGGTCTTGTCGACGATCTCGCCGACCGCGTCGTCGGCGTTACGCACCCTGCCGTGTTCGTCGAGGACCGCGGTGGCGCACTCGGCCAGGGTCTGCGGGTCGACGACGGCGATGCCCGCGTGCGCCGGGCGGCCGAGCGCGCCGGGGGGTGCCGCCGGGTCGGGCTGGGCGGCGTTGCCTCCCTCACTGGAGCCGTATCCCTCGTGCAGCACTGCGCCGAACCGGCGCGCGAACGCGGCCCGGTCCTGCGGCGACGCCTCGGTGCCGAAACCGCGTACCAGGGTGTTGTCGGCGTCGTCGGGCTGTTCGGGGGTGGCCAGCAGATAACCCAGGGCCTTACCGACATAGGTGAAGAACGTCGCACCGAAATAGCGCACGTCCGCCAGGAACTGCGATGCGGAGAACTTCGGCGTCAGACAGATCGTGGCGCCGTTGGCCAGCGCGGGCGCCCACAGCGCCATGATCGCGTTGCCGTGAAACAGCGGCATGCAGCAGTAGTCGACGTCAGCGCGCACGTGGCCGAACTTGGCGGTGGCCGCCTCGGCGATCCGGACCAGCCGGCCCTGGCTGCACTTGACCGCCTTGGAGGCGCCGGTGGTGCCGGAGGTGAACAGCAGCAACAACAGCGATTCGGGACCCACGCCGGGGGCCGCGGCCGGCTGCACCCGGTGTTGCTCGACCAGGGCGGCGTAGCCGGGCTCGTCGACGTTCAGGATGCGTTCGGCGTCCAGGCCGTGGTCCAGGCCGCGCAACCGGCCCTTGCCGGCGGTGTCGGTGACGATCAGCTGGGCGTCCACGTGGCGGATCTCCGCGGCCATCTCGGAGTCGCCGCGGGTGGGGTTGATCCCGACGATGGCGGCGCCGGCCAGCGCGCCGGCGCCGAGCCAGAACACGAAGTCTTCGGTGTTGTCCAGCAGGACGCCGATGTGGAAGGGCGCCTCGGGAAACTGGTTGCGGCGCAACGACGACGCCAATGCGGCGCGTGCCGCGGATTCGCGCACCACCTCATCCCAGGACCAATCCCGCGCCCGGGTGCGCAGCCCGGGGTGCGGGTCACCGAGCCGATTGAGCAGCAGGTCGGCGAAGCTCTCCGAGTCGACGCTCATCAGCGCAGCGTACCGAGACATCGCGCCGGCGACCGTGTTCGACCGTGGGCGCTTGGCACCGAGCTGGCTCCCGGTGTTATTCCGGCGGGTCGAGAACCGTCCACATCCGGATGATGCGTTCGTCCGCTATCTCGGCGACATCGAAGCCTGCAGACCGCGCAGCTTCTCCTGCAGTTCAGCGGCCTTGGCGTTCAGTTCGTCGTGACCGGTGGCGACGCCCTCGTCGTCTGTCCACTGCACCTGCGGCGAATAGGTCGCTGCGATCGCGGCGGCACGGCGCTGCGGGTCGCGTTCGTCGAACACGCCCAGCAGGTTGGCTTCCATCAGACCGGTGATGGTGTCCGTCATGGTGCTCTCCTAGATGAGGTTGTCCTCTCCGCGACAAACCTCAAGCCTTAACGAACATCACCTCTACCGCAGCAGATACAGGCAACCGTAACGGATTCAGTTGATGGTGAAGCCGCCGTCCCCCGCGATGGTCTGTCCGGTGACGTAGCCGCCGGCATCGGAAGCCAGCCACAGCACCGAGGCCGCGAGGTCTTCGGGGTCTCCCATCCGGCCCAACACGATTCGGTGCGCGACGCTTTCCAGGTAACCCGGGCGGTACTGCTCGGTCATCTCGGATTCGAAGAAGCCCGGCGCGATCGCGTTGACCCGGATGCCCTTCCGGCTTCCCCACTGCTGCGCCAGGTCGCGCGTCAGACCGATCAGCCCGGCCTTGCTGGCGGCGTATGCCGCCTGCGGCAGGCCCGCCGTCGTCAGACCCAGGATGCTGGAGATGTTGACGATCGACGATCCCGGCTGCATCACCCGTCCGCAGGCCTGCGCAGCCCAGTAGGCCCCGTTGAGGTTGATGTCGATCACCTCACGGAACTGCTCCGGGGTTTCCCGGGTGGCCGGGTGCGCGGTGCCGATCCCGGCGTTGTTGATCAACACATCGACCCGGCCGAACCGCTCGATCGCGGCCTCGACCATTCTGGTCGCCGCCTCCGGGTCCGCGATATCGGTCGCGACCGGCAGCGCGGCGCGTCCGGTGGCGCTGACGAGATCGGCTGCCTGCGAAAGCTTCTCCACCCGGCGCGCTGCCAGCACCACATCCGCGCCGGCCTCGGCGAAGGCCCGGGCGAAATACACGCCGAGGCCCGAGGACGCCCCGGTCACCACGGCCACCTTGCCGTCCATGCGGAACTTGTCCAATACGCTCACGCGACTCACCTTTCTCGACTTCTTACGGGTTAGGGCAAAGCTTTCAGCGCCGCAGCGATGAATTCCGGCGTAGCCTGCGCTGCTGCACCGGCGTTCTGCACGTCCTTTGCGCCGTGCTGGGCTCGGTGGGTGATGCCTTCGGCGATCACCCCGATCTTGAAGTTCGCCAGGGCCAGATAGAAATTCCAGTCGCTGAGGTCGCGGCCGGAGCGCCGTGCATACTCCTCGGCCAGCGCATCCGACGACGGCAGGCGCGTACTGGTCCACGCGGCGGGGTGACCGAAGACCCCGTCGAACGCCGGCGATCGATAGACGCACATCAGGGCGATATCGGTGAGCGGGTCACCGAGGGTGGACAACTCCCAGTCCACGACCGCCCGGATGACGTCCGCCCGCTCGGGATCGCAGATCGTGTTGTCAATGCGGAAATCGCCGTGCACCACCGACGGTTGCGTCGCCTGCGGGATGGCCGCGGACAACGCGGCGGCCAACTTGGCCACGTCGTTCGACAGTGCGCTGTCGTTCTCCGGCGTCTTGACCAGTTCCCACTGGCGGGCCCACAGCCGCACCTGGCGCTCCAGGAATCCATCCGGCTTGCCGAAGGACTCCAGCCCGACGGCGCGGTAGTCCACGGCGTGCAGATCCACCAGCACCCCGACCAGCGCCGCGGCATTCGCCGCCAGCTCAGCGTCGGTGAGTGTGCTCAGATCGTCTTTGTGCCGGTAAACCCGACCCGTCACGAACTCCGTGACGGTCAACGGCGCGCCGCAGACCGTGCCCTCGGCGTCCAGGGCCACCGGCCGGGCGATCGGAACACCGGTGCCGTAGAGCTTTTCGGTCACCACGAACTCGCGGCCCACATCGTGCGCCGACGGGGTCAGGCCACCCAGCGGCGGGCGGCGAACGACCCACGCCGAGGATTCGTCGCTGACTTTGAAGGTGAGATTGGAGCGGCCGCCGGCGATCAGTTCGACGGCGAGTTCACCCTGAACCGGCACGCCGTTGTCGATGAGGTACTGCCGCAGGGCAACCGGATTCAGGGCATCGGCCGTCACTGCGAAGCATCCTTGAGCGCGCGACGGGCCGCCCCGACCCGCCGTTTGGCGATGGCCCAGCGGTGCACCTCCGAGGGACCGTCGTATACCCGGAACGGACGCACCTCCCGGGAGAGTCGCGCCGGGGGCAGATCTTCGGAGACGCCGAGCCCACCACACATCTGCACGCTGCGGTCGACGATCCGGAAGATCGCCTCGGCAGCGAAGGTCTTGGCGATCGACGTCGCGTCGCCGGCGGTGCTGCCCTGGTCCAGTTCCCAGCACGCGCGAACCAGCAACGCCCGGGTGGCGGCGATGTCGATCTCGTTGTCGGCCACCATCTGCTGGATCATGCCCAGGTCTGCAAGCGCCGATCCAAAGGCCTGACGCTGCACCACGTGCGACAGCGCGGTGTCGTGACCCCGGCGCGCGGCGCCGAGCCACCGCATGACGTGCGTCATCCGCGCGGGCCCGAGCCGCACCTGGGCGTACTCGAATCCACGGTCCACCTCGCCGAGCACCGCGTCGTCGGGAACGCGGACATCCTCGAAGAACACTTCGCAGTGGCCGCCCACCATCGACCGGTCCAGCGTGGTGATGTGCCGGCCGACGGTCAGGCCCGGGGTGTCGGCGGGAACCAGGAACATGGTGGCGCCGCCACGCTGACCGGGTTCCCCGGAGGTGCGGGCCATGACGATGAAGAAGCCGGCCCCGTCGGCACCGGTGATGAACCACTTGTGACCGGTGATGTACCAGTCCCCCGACCGGCGTTCGGCCCTGGTCGTCAGCGCGGCCGGGTCCGAGCCGGCGCCGGGCCCCGGCTCGGTCATTGCGAATGCCGAGCGCACCTCGCCGGCTGCCAGGGGTGCGAGGTAGCGAGCCTTCTGCTCGGGGCTGGCCACCTCCGCCAGCAGATGCACGTTGCCCTCATCGGGGGCCGCGATGTTCACCGCCGCCGGACCGAACAGGGAGTAACCGGCGGCCTCGAACACCGGCGCGCGGTCGGACATGTTCAAGCCCAGCCCGCCGTATTCCACCGGGGCGTGGGGGGCGAACACCCCGGCCTGCCGCGCGGCGGCCTGCAGTTCCTGTATCGCGGCGTCGCCGCCCGCGGCGGCGATGTCCCCGCCGAAGCGGTCCTCCACCGGCAGGACCACGTCTTCGACGAACGCCCGTGTCTTGTCGACGAGCTCCGACACCTCCGGCGAGTAGCTCAATTCGATCGCCATGTCACCCCATCACCACACTCGCATTGACCGACCGATCACTCGGCCCGAACACTACGGACTGTGGCACAAATGGCCGCTAACCGTCAAAAACATCTCCGAGCGGTGACTTTCGCTGCGGTATAGTTCAGAATTCCTGAACAAAATCGGAGGTGGCCGTGACCCAGGCGCAATCCGACTGCGGCACCGCGATCCGCGCCGCCCGACGGGCCCGGGGACTGACGGTCCGGGATCTGGCCCGACACCTGCGAGTCAGTCCGGCCACCGTCAGCGCGATCGAAAACGGCAAGACCGGGATCTCGGTGTCGCGTCTGCAGGAGTGCGCCGGGGCGTTGGACGTCACGCCCGCCGCGATCCTGGCCGGCACCGTCGGCGCACCGGTCCCCGGACCGCAGCACAGCCTGCCCGCGCACCTCGACCCAGAGACCGGTGACTGGCGAAGCTTTCCGCCCTTGGCCCTCGACAGCGTCTTGGCGGCGGCCATCGATGCCTTCGTCGAGACGGGCTATCACGGCAGCACCATGCGAGACATCTCGGCGCGGGCAGGTATGAGTGTGCCCGGGATCTACCACCACTACCCGGACAAGCAGACCCTGCTGGTCGCGATACTGGATCTGACCATGACCGAACTGCACTGGCGGGTCAACGCCGCCCGCGCCGAAGCCGCTACCGGCCTGCAGGAGGTGCGACTGGTGGTGGAAGCCTTAGCACTGTTCCACACCCACCGCCAGAAGCTGGCCTTCATCGGCGCCAGCGAGATGCGCAGCCTCACCGCGACGAACCGGCAACGGATCGCCGATTCCCGTAACCAGGTGCAGCACACACTTGACGGTGCCCTGGACCGCGCCGCGCGAGAGGGCGACATCGACGTCGACGACCGCCGGATGGCCGGCCGGGCGATCGCCACGATGTGCACCGCACTGCCGCAGTGGTTCAACGCCGACGGTCCGGCCACGCCGGAGGAGACCGCGCGCACCTACGCCGATTTCGCGGTCTCGCTGCTGAGCAAGCCCCGCGGTTCCCGAGCGGTTTCCCCACCACCGCTTCCCGAAGGCAGGAGATGACCCGTGTCGGCTGGCTGGCAGTTCTGGATCGACCGCGGCGGCACGTTCACCGACATCGTGGCGCGCCGGCCCGACGGGCGCCTACTCACCCACAAGCTGCTCTCGGAAAATCCGGGCCGGTACCGCGATGCGGCCGTGGCCGGAATCCGGGCTCTGCTGCAGATCGAGGGCGATGCACCGATTCCGGCCGAGCAGATCGACACGGTGCGGATGGGCACGACGGTGGCGACCAACGCGCTGCTGGAGCGCGCCGGGGAACGCACGGTACTGGTCATCACCCGCGGTTTCGGCGACGCGCTGCGCATCGGTTATCAGAATCGGCCGCGGATCTTCGACCGGCACATCGTGACGGCCGAACAACTCTATGAACGCACGCTCGAGGTCGACGAGCGTATCGCCGCCGACGGGACGGTGGTGCGGCCTGCGGACCTGGACGCCCTTGCCCCACAGCTTGCCGCCGCGCACGCCGACGGCATCCGCGCCTGCGCGGTGGTCTGCCTGCACAGCTACCGCAATCCAGCGCACGAGAAAGCGATCGGGGACCTGGCCCGGGAGATCGGATTCACCCAGGTCTCATTGTCGTGCGAGGTCAGTCCGCTGCCGAAACTGATCCCCCGCGGGGACACCGCCGTCGTCGACGCCTACCTGTCCCCGGTACTGCGCCGCTACGTGCAGCAGGTGGCCGACCAGCTCGCCGGCGTACGGCTGATGTTCATGCAGTCCAACGGCGGCCTGGCGGCGGCCGACCACTTCCGCGGGAAGGACGCGATCCTGTCCGGTCCGGCGGGTGGCATCGTCGGCATGGTCCGCATGTCGGCACTGGCGGGCTTTGACTCGGTCATCGGTTTCGACATGGGCGGAACCTCCACCGACGTTTCGCATTACACCGCCTCGGGCGGGTACGAGCGGGTGTTCAGCACGGAGGTCGCCGGTGTGCGGCTACGGGCACCGATGCTGCATATCCACACGGTCGCGGCCGGCGGCGGTTCGATCCTGCACTTCGACGGCAGCCGATATCGGGTGGGGCCGGAGTCCGCCGGCGCCGACCCTGGCCCCGCCTGCTACCGCCGCGGTGGGCCGTTGACCGTCACCGACGCCAACATCATGCTCGGGCGCATTCAGCCGGCTCATTTCCCGGCTGTGTTCGGGCCCGCCGGCGACGAGCCGCTGGATGCGGCGACGGTGGCGCGGTCCTTCGCCGCCCTTGCCGAGGACATCCGTGCGGCCACCGGAGATGACCGCACCCCCGAGCAGGTCGCCGAAGGATTCCTGCGGATCGCCGTGTCGAACATGGCCAATGCGGTCAAGAAGATCTCCGTGGCCAAAGGCTATGACATCACCCGCTACGCCCTGACCACCTTCGGCGGCGCCGGGGGCCAGCACGCCTGCGCGGTAGCCGACGAGCTGGGCATCCGCACCGTCTTGGTACCGCCGATGGCGGGTGTGCTCTCCGCATTGGGAATCGGCCTGGCCGACACCACGGTGATACGCGAACGCGCCGTCGAGACCCGGTTGGATGCCGCCGCGCTGGCCGGGTTGCGCGAGGCAGCCGCCGACCTGGAGCGCCAAGCTCGCTCCGAACTCGCCGACCAGGACGTCGCGGCGGAGCGAACGCGGGTGGCCCACCGCGTTCACCTGCGCTATCAGGGCACCGACACCTCGATCGCCGTCGAACTCGACAGCGTGTCCGCGATGACCAAGGCGTTCGAAGACATCCACCTCGGCATGTACTCGTTCCTCATGGAGCGCCCCCTGATCGCCGAAGCGGTCTCCGTCGAGGCCACCGGGCTCACCGAGCAGCCCGAATTGTTCGCGCGACGCGATGCCGGCGCCTCCGGTGCCCCCGGCGAGATGGTCCGCCTCTATACCGGCGGATCATGGCGCGACGCGCCTTTGTACCGGCGGGAAGCGATCTGCGACGCGGTGCTCGGACCGGCGATCATCGCCGAAGACAACGCCACCACCGTCGTCGACGACGGCTGGCAGGCGCACTTGACCGCCGACGGCCAACTGGTGCTGCGACGGCTGGCCGCGGCCACCGTGTCCGCGGCGGGAACCGCCGCCGATCCGGTTCTGCTGGAGATCTTCAACAACCTGTTCATGGCCATCGCCGAGCAGATGGGCGCCCGGTTGGCGGCCACGGCCCAGTCGGTGAACATCCGCGAGCGACTGGACTTCTCCTGCGCTCTGTTCGACGCCGAGGGCAATCTGGTGGCCAATGCTCCGCATATCCCGGTGCATCTGGGATCGATGGGCGCCACCGTCAAGGAGGTGATCGCCCGCCGGGCGCCGACCATGCGACCCGGGCAGGTCTATGCGGTCAACGACCCGTATCACGGCGGCACCCACCTGCCCGACGTCACCGTCGTCACCCCGGTCTACGCCGAGTCCGCGGACGCGCACGACCCCGTGTTGTTCTTCGTGGCCTCGCGTGGGCATCACGCCGAGATCGGCGGAATCACGCCGGGTTCCATGCCGGCCGACAGCACGTCGGTGGTGCAGGAGGGCGTCCTGTTCGACAACTGGCTGTTGGTCGACGACGGGCGATTCCGCGAAGCCCAGACCCGCGACCTGCTGACCGGTGCGGCGTACCCGTCGCGCAATCCGGATGCCAACCTCGCCGATCTGCGTGCACAGGTTGCCGCGAACCAAAAGGGCATTGACGAGATCCACGCCATGATCCGGCATTTCGGGCTGGAAGTGGTGCAGTCCTACATGGGTCACGTCCAGGACAATGCCGAGGAAGCGGTGCGCCGGGTGATCGATTCCTTACATGACGGCGCGTTTCGCTATGAGATGGACTCCGGCGCGACCATCGCCGTGCGCGTCGCCCTGGACCGCGGGACCCGCAGCGCCACCATCGATTTCGACGGAACGTCGGCCCAGTTGCCGACGAACTTCAATGCCCCGTCCTCGGTGGCCACCGCTGCCGCGCTTTATGTGTTCCGGACGCTGGTCGCCGACGACATTCCCCTCAACGACGGGTGCCTGCGTCCGTTGCACATCACGATTCCGCGCGGAACCTTCCTGTCCCCCGACTACCCGGCCGCTGTGGTCGCCGGCAATGTGGAGACCTCCCAAGCGATCACCGGCGCATTGCTGGCGGCGCTGAAGGTACAGGCCGAAGGCTCCGGCACCATGAACAACGTCACGTTCGGCAACGCCGGCCATCAGTACTACGAGACGCTCGGCAGCGGGTCCGGCGCGGGCGAGGGGTTCGACGGGGCCTCGGTGGTACAGACCCATATGACCAACTCGCGCCTCACCGACCCCGAAATCCTCGAGATGCGACTGCCGGTGTGGGTTCGCGAGTTCTCGATCCGGCGCGGCAGCGGCGGGGCCGGACGATGGCACGGCGGAGACGGCGGCCTGCGCAGGATCGAGTTCCGTGAGCCGATGACGGTCAGCGTGCTGTCCGGGCACCGCCGGGTCGCGCCCTACGGCATGGCCGGCGGCCAACCCGGGCAGTTGGGGCGCAACCGGATAGTCCGCCGGGACGGCACGGCGACGGAGTTGGCCGGCTGCGATTCCGCCGCTGTTCACCCCGGCGACGTGCTGGAGATCCAAACACCGGGCGGCGGCGGATACGGCGAACCCGGCGAAGACCGGTAGGGCGGACCGGCCGTGGCCGGCGCGGTGTGTGCAACACCTGGCCCGGCCCTGCCACCAGCGGTTATTCTCACGCGATGGGAGACCAGAGCCGACGCGGTTTCTTGCGCCTGAGCGGCGTTGCCGCTGGCGCCGCGCTGCTGGCATCCTGCTCGTCCGGCGAGCGCGGCGGCGACGGCGAGGCCGGACCGGTCACCGTCACGCATATCTTCGGGGAGACCACTGTCGGCCAACCGCCCCAGCGGGTGGTGTGCGCCGGCTACACCGGGCAGGACGACCTGCTGGCGCTCGGGGTGGTTCCGGTGGCGGTCACCGACTGGTTCGGCGATCAGCCCTTCGCGGTCTGGCCCTGGGCACGACAGCAACTCCGGGACGCCAAGCCGGTGGTTCTGAACTTGGACAACGGCATCGCGGTTGCGCAGATCGCGGGCCTCAAGCCGGATCTGATCATCGCGACCAACGCCGGCGTGGACGCCGAGACTTATCGGTTGCTGTCGGCGATCGCGCCGACGGTGCCGCAGTCGGGCGGCGAGGCATTCTTCGAACCGTGGAAGGTTCAGGCCGCCGCTATCGGCAAGGCCGTCCACCGCGGCCAGCAGATGCAGGCTCTGATCGACGCGATCGACACCGCGTTCACCGATGTCGCATCCGCCCACCCGGGTTTCAGAGACAAGAAGGTGCTGCTGCTGTCGGGGCGACTCGACCGCGGCAACGTCAGCGCCGCCACCGGATGGCGAACCGCCTTTCTCACCCAGATGGGCCTGACCGTCCCAGAGGCGCCCGCGGTGATCGAACGCGATCGGATCGGTTC
>NZ_JRMK01000040.1:0-31508 GCF_000972925.1 Mycobacterium sp. UM_Kg1
AGATGTGTATAAGAGACAGTCGCCGACACGCTCGCCGGTGGCCCAGACTCGCGCCGGGCGTTCGCGGCCAGCCCGGATGACACCGGAATGCCCGGCGGGATGTACCGCAATCAGGTGTGGTTTCCCGGCCCCGGCAGCAACGTGGTGCTGTGCCAAGGCATGTGCGGCCAGATGATCTACATCGACCGCGCTGCGGAGATGGTCGGCGCCAAGTTGTCCAGCCAGTCCTACGCGGCAGACTCAAGCATGCTGTCCGACACCCTGCGGGCCTTCGCCGCGATAGCGCGCGAACTCGGGGCCTGACGGTTCGCCCGGCCACATCTAGCCGCGGAACAGGGCCGGATCGTCGAGTCGGTCCAGCAGCGCGACCAGCTGGTCCACCAGCTGGTCAGGCGCCAGCAGCACATCACCGGCCAGCCACGCGCTGATTGTCTGGCCCACCCCGCCCACCATGAAATGCGCGGCCGCCTTGATCCGGTCGTTGCCCGGCACGCCCAGGACGCTTTGGACATGGCGTCCGGACAACATGGCGAACAGCGCGCTGGACTCGGCGCGCTTGCGCACCAACAGCGCGTTGGTCAGCTTGGTGCTGAACAGGATCCTGCCGATGCGGGCATCGCCGGCGATGACCGCCACCAGATGGGCGATGCCCGCGCGGGTCTGCTCGGCCGGGGGCACCGCTGCCACCGCGGCCTGGGTGCTGGCGGCCAGGTCGCCGACGCCCCAGTCGAAGACGGCGGCCACGAACTCGTCCTTGTCGGCGAAGCTCTCGTAGAAGTACCGCGACGCCACCCCGGCACGATGGCAGATTCCGCGCACGGTCAGCTCGGTCGACTCGCTGGCCCCCAACAGGTCGAGCCCGGCTTTGAGCAGGCGTTCCCGGCGCTCGGCCAGCCGGTCCGCAGCCTGTACTCCCCGGTAGGGACGCTCGGGCACGGCGGCAACCACGCTCACCATCTTGACACCGGGCACCCAGCTTGGGCAATATCAGGAAACATTCGTTCTCACAATTAGCGAGGTGCAGGGATGACAATCAGCGAACCGATTCCGCTGGTGGAACGTTCGGTGAACGATTCGCTGAGCACCTACGCCAGTCCGCGCCGGCGTTCGCTGCTGCCGAAGATCTCCTGCAAAGACAACATGATGATGGGCGTGGCGTTGCTGGCCGGCCCGGCCAACGTCATCATGCAACTCGCCAACCCCGCCGTGGGGTACGGCGTGATGGAAAGCCCGGTGGAGAGCGGCCGGGTAGACCGGCACCCCATCAAGCGGGCCCGCACCACCTTCACCTATCTGGTGGTCTCCACTCAGGGCACCGAGGCCCAGAAAGCCGCGTTCCGCGAGGCGGTGAACAGCGCCCACCGCCAGGTCCGTTCCACCGAAAACAGCCCGGTCAAATACAACGCGTTCGACCGCGATCTGCAGCTGTGGGTGGGTGCGTGCCTGTACAAGGGCAACGTCGACATCCACCGCATCTTCCTCGGTGAGATGGACGACGAACACGCCGACCGGCATTACCACAACGAGGGCAAGGCCATGGCCACCATGCTCCAGGTGCCCGAAGACATGTGGCCCGCCGACCGCGCCGCCTTCGACCGGTACTGGCAGGAGCAACTGGACAAGTTGCACATCGACGACACCATCCGGGAATACCTGACCCCGATCGCCGCGGCTCGAATGCGGGGCCTGACCCTGCCGGGTCCCCTCCAGCGGGTCAACGAACGGATCGCCCTGCTGATCACCACCGGCTTCCTTCCGCAGCGCTTCCGCGACGAGATGCAGTTGCCGTGGGATGCCGACAAGCAACGTCGGTTCGACCGGTTGATGGGCGGGCTGCGCGTGGTCAACAGTGTGCTGCCGCAGTTCCTGCGCGGGTTCCCGTTCAACCTGATCCTGTGGGACCTTGACCGGCGCATCCGCGCCGGGCGTCCGCTGGTGTGACCCCGGGGGTAGTTCCGGAGACATCCCCGCGCGCCGGGTGAATTGACGGCTGCGGGTCCGTCGGTAGGCTCTGACCTCGACACATGCCGACGGAAGGGGGACCGGCCATGCACGTCAATCCCGAGGTGTTACGTACCGGAGCCGGCGTGTCCGACGACGCAGGCTGCCACGCTCACGCCGGCGCCCAACGCCTCGACGTGGCCGGCGTGAGTGCCTCGATGTTCGGCGACTTCGACGACGCCCACGGTTTCCACACCGCCCTGGGCAGCGCGAAAGACCGGCACCGGGACGCCTTGCACACTCATCACCGGGACCTCACTGGCATCGCCGAGAAGGTCCGCACCGCCGCCGACTGTTTCACCCGGATGGACAACCACAACGCCGCCCAATTGCGAGACGTCGCCGGCCCACCGCAGTGAGCCGCCCACCCCTGCAATACCTGTCCGTCGACGACCTCGTCGCACAGGCCGGCGGCGACCCGTGGTCGATCGACGAGAGCCTGCAGGCCGGCAGCCCCGCCCAGATCAACTTCCTGGCCCAGGCCTTTCACTCCGCAGCCGGTTCTGCGACCGCCGCCGAGGGGGCCTTCCGCACCGCCGGTGAGCACTTCGCGCAGTACAACCGGGAAAACGGCGAGCAACCGATCAACAACGCCGCGCAGGTGGCCCGGGTCAAAGACCAACTGCACGCCACCAATGAGCAGCTCGGCCGGATCGCCGCCGACCTGGCGGACATCGCCGCGGCCCTGGCCCAAGCCCGCGCCGCCTCGCAGGCCAACATCACCGCGCTCAACGCCAACCTGCTGGTCCTCGACGCTCGCATCGGCAGCTGTCTGAACCAGAGCCAGAGCCACGATGCCGATATCGCGCAGGCGCGTCAGCTGGGGCTGGCCGACACCGAGACCGCCCTGCACAACGCCACCACCATTCGCAGCGGCTATTCGCAGCACCTGAGCAAGTCGCTGGCCGCACTGCGGGGCACCGACGGCTACGACGCCGGCGAGGCCGTGCGCAGATACGGCGCTGAGGATGAACCGGTAGCCGGCACCGCTGAGGGACAGCGGGACGGCACGTCGGCCAACGGCCGCGCCGCCGGGGACCAGCCGGTGCCAGCGGCCGACACGGCCCCGGCGGGCGCTGACGGCGGCGCCGGCGGCACTCCCTGGACGCCGGAGGTTGCCGCAGGGCAGGGGGCCGACGGCGGCTCGGGGGCCGAAGCGCCCCGGCTGGCGCCCGGCACGCCGGTGATGACCCGTCCGCTGGGGCCGCCGCCCGCCCCGAGCAGACCCACGGAGATAGACGGGAAATGGGGCAACGTCGGCGACGGCCTTTCTGCGGCGGGCAGCCAGGCCAAGGCGCCCTGGGTCCGGCCGGACCTGCCGGCCTTCGCTCCGGGCGGAACCCCGACGCCCGCCGTTCCCGGCGGGGTACCGGTGTCGCAGGCCATGGACAGCGCCGAGAAATTCGGCAATCGCCTGGGCATCGCGGGCAATGTGTTCACCGGCGTGAACGGGGTCATGGAAATCCAGCACGACGTGAACAACGGCGTGCCTTTGAGCACCGCCCTGGTCGATGTCGTTCCCAAAACCGCGGGCGATATCGCCGGCGGCCTGGTGGGCGCCGGCCTGGGTGCGCAGACCGGGGCTGAGATCGGCGCCGTGGTCGGCACCTTCTTCGGCCCGGGACCGGCCACCGCCATCGGTGCTGTCCTCGGCGCCGGCACGGGGGCGGTGGTCGGCGGTTTCGTCGGCAGCGAGTTCGGCAAGAGCGTCGGCGAAGGCATTTCGGATGTGTGGCACGGCCTGTTCGGCTGACCACCGCAGACATAAGGAGATCGATCACCATCACCAACACAAACGGCATCATCGGCGTCGCCCTGGTGGTGATGCTGCTGTTCGCCGTCCCCGTGGATCCCCGCAAGAGCACTGCGTCGAAGTGGCTCTATTGGCTCATCGGACCGCTGACGTGTGCCGCGTTGTTCGCCGTTGCGATATACGGCTCGGTGCCCAACCCCGCGACGACGGACCTGCTCGGCGCGGTGGCCGGCGGAGCGATCTTTTCCTACCTCGGCTTCGGCGGCGCCTACCTCCGCAAGCTGTGGCAACCCGGGAGGTAGGGACCAGCCGTGGACACTTCGGATCTGCCACCCGGCACGGGCCCGATCCGGCTGAACAGTCGCGATGCCGACGAACCGACGGTCACCCTCCCCCGGCCCCCGGGCTGGGAGTTCGTGGCGGGCGATGACTCGACTGCGGTGCGCGGCGTGCTGTACAACCGGCAGCTGCGACGGCACGGCTTCACCCCCAACGCGGTGGTGACGCTGGAAGAACTCACCGGCCAGGTGGGACTGCCCTCGCAGGCCCTGGCCAAGGAACGTGCCGCGGTGACCGCCGTCGTCGGCGAGCTCGACACCGACATGCCCGGAGCGGTGTCGGGCTTTCCCAGCCGAACCATCACCTACAACCTGCAGGGCCGGCCCGCGACCAGTCTGATCATCGCCGTGCAGAACACCGAGGACCGGATCTGGACCATCACCTTGACCATTCAGACCACGGAGCCCGACAACCCGCACTACATCGCCGCCTGGCAGGCCCTGCTGGATTCGCTGGAAGTCCACCTGCCCACCAGGTGACATTCCCTGCGAGAATGCACCCATGGTCGAGCAGAGCCTCTGGATGCAGAAAGTCGCCGCCGACCCCGGACATTCCCAGTGGTATATCGAACGTTTCCGCACGATGGCCCGGGCCGGTAAGGATCTGGCCGGCGAAGCGCGCTTCATCGACGCCATGGCCACACGCGGCGCCCGTATCCTCGACGCCGGCTGCGGGCCGGGCCGGGTCGCCGGCGTCCTGGCCCGAGCCGGCCACCAGGTGGTCGGCGTCGACGTCGACCCGCAACTGATCGAGGCTGCCGAACAGGACTACCCCGGCCCGCGCTATCTGGTGGGCGACCTCGCCGAACTCGATCTGCCCGCCCGCGGAATCCACGAGCCGTTCGACATCATCGTGGCCGCGGGCAACGTCATGGCATTCGTCGCGCCGAGTACGCGAGTGGAGGTTCTGCGCCGGCTGCGGGCGCACTGCGCCGCCGACGGCCGGACCGTGATCGGATTCGGCGCCGAGCGCGACTACGGCTTCGATCAGTTCCTGCGCGACGCCGCGACCGCCGGCTTCCAAACCGATCTGTTGCTGGCCACCTGGGACCTGCGGCCCTTCACCGATGACGCCGACTTCCTGGTGGCGGTGTTGCGCCCGGCCTAGAGCAGAAGCTGATCTTCGTCGTTGAGCTCGCCGAGCTCGTCGATGATCAGCAGCTTGTCCATGTCCTGTTCCTGGTAGGCCAGCCGGCCCACTCGGTGCGCGACCACCGGCGCGGTGATCAGGGTGAACAGGATGCTCACGGTCACCATCCCGGCATCGTGGCTGCCCCGCAGCCGGATCAACGCGCCAAGCAGCACCAGTAACAGACCCAGCACCTGCGGCTTGGTGGCCGAGTGCATGCGGGCCAGGGTGTCGGGGAATCGCACCACTCCGACCGCCGCCGTCAGCGCCAGCACCGAGCCGGCGAGCACCAGCACACCGGCGAGCACGTCAAGTGCAATCACGGTTGCCTCCGTACGTCAGGTCCGTCGTCGGGCACCCGGAAACGGGCCACACTCACCGATCCGATAAAGCCGACGAGCGCCAGAGCCGCCAGGCTGTAGGTCACGGTGGTGTCCCGGCTCACCGCGGCCCAGATACCGATGCCACACATGGTCATCGCCGCCAGCGTGTCCAGCGCCACCAGCCGGTCCAGGGTGCTCGGCCCGGCCAACAGCCGGTACATGGTGATGACCGCCGCGATGCCCAACAACACACCCGCGGTGCCCCAGATCACGGTCATGCGCCTTCCTCCGCGGGCAGCCACTCGTCATCGCGCTCGAAGGCGGCGATCAACAGTCGCTCCACCTGCGCGGCCTGGTGATGGAAACGCTCGACCGCCTGCGAGGAACCGACATCGATCACATGGCAATACAGGATGCGGCGCACCTGATCGATCTCCAGCACCACCGAGCCGGGCAGCAGCGTGGTGATCGCCGAGGCCAGCACCAGAACCAGGTCGGACTTGATGTTCAACTGCACCCGCAGCACGCCCATCTTCGGCGGCGGACCGGGTTTGACCGCCAGCCACATCAGCTGAGCACTGGAAGTCACCAGATACCAGCAGAAAAGCCCCAACAACTGCACCAACGGCACGGGGTGCACTCGGCCCCGCACCGGGACGGGCGGCACCGGCAGCAACACCATGATGGCCACCGCCACCACGACCCCCATGACGATGTTGGGGATGGTCACCCGACCCCATAGCAGCACCCACACCGTGGCCAAGGCGGACACCGAGAACAACCGGAGCGCGACGGCTCTCATGGCGCACCCACCGACAGCACGGTGGAGATGTACTCGCCCCGGTCGAGAACCTCGGCTGCGGCCCGCTGGGTGTAGGCGAAGATGGGTCCGGCCAGCACGCTCAGCGACAGACCCAGGGCGATCAGCGCCAGCGTCGGCACCACCATCCACGTCGGCATTCGTCCCACGTCGTCGCGGTCGTCGTAGGCCACGTCGTCGACATCGTCGAGCAGCACCGGTGGTGCGGCCAGCGCCAGCGCACCCTCGGGTGCGTCGACGCGGCGGCGCCAGAACGCCTTGGTCCACACCCGCGCCAGCACATACAGCGTCAGCAGACTGGTCACCGCCGCTCCGGCCACCAGGCACCAGGCCAGCACCGATCCGTCCCCGACGCCGGCCTGCAACACCGCCGTTTTGCCGATGAAACCCGAAAAGGGCGGAATACCACCGAGGTTGAAGGCGGGGACCAGGAACACGAAAGCCAGCAACGGGTTGGCGATCAGCCCGCCCAACCGGTGCAGGGACGACGCGCCGCCCTGACGTTCGATCAGTCCCGCCGCCAGGAACAGCGTGGTCATCACGATGATGTGGTGCATCACGTAGAAGATGGCACCGGCCATCCCCATCTCGCTGGACAACGCGATGCCGAACACCATGAAACCGATGTGGCTGACCAGCGTGAAGGACAGCACTCGCTTGATGTCGCTCTGCGCGATGGCACCGAATATGCCGACCAGCATGGTCAACAGGGCCGCGACCAGCAGCACCGAGTCCAGCCCGCCGTCGGGGAACAGCAGCGAATGCGCCCGGATGATCGCGTAGACGCCGACTTTGGTCAGAATCCCGGCGAACACCGCGGTGATCGGTGCCGGCGCCGTGGGGTAGGAGTCCGGAAGCCAGGCCGACAGCGGGAAAACCGCCGCCTTGATCCCGAACGCCACCAGCAACACCGCGAACACCGCGCTTCGGGTGCCGCCGGGCAGTGCGCCGGTGCGGGTCGCCAGCTCGGCGAGGTTCAGCGTGCCGGTGGCCCCGTAGACCAGCGCGATACCGAACAGGAACACCATCGACGAGGCCATCGAGACCATGACATAACCGATGCCGGCCCGGATCCGTTCGGCGCTGGCACCGATGGTCAGCAGCACGAAGCTCGCCGACAGCAGCATTTCGAAGCCGACGAACAGGTTGAACAGGTCGCCGGCCAAGAACGCCAGGGACACACCGGTGGCCAGGGTCAGGTAAGTGGGCAGGAAGATCGACACCGGCTGGCGATCATCGCCGTCGCGCACCCCCTGCCCGATCGCGTAGACCATGACCGCCAGCAGCACGATCGCCGAGACCACCAGCATCAGCGCAGACAACCGGTCGACCACCAGGCTGATGCCCAGTGGCCCCAGCTCGTGCTCGGTGGGCCCCCAGCCGCCGACGTGCAGCACCAGCGTCCCGTTGCGGTCGGTCAGGTACAGCAATACCCCGCTGACCGCGGCCACCGCACATAACACGGCGATGGTGATCGGCCGCTGCAACCGCGGGCGCCGGCCGACGATCAGGGTCGCCGCGGCGCCCAGCGTGGGCAGCAACACCGGCATCGGCATCAAGACAGCGGCGAGACTCACCGGACTTCCTCACTTTCCGGCACAGCGTCGAGGTCACCGGCCGAAACCGGAACGCCCTGATCGGGTTCGGCGGCGATCACTTCTTCGTCCGAGAGTTGCGAAACCCGCGTCGCCTCTTCGTCGTCGCCGACGTCGTCGGTGGTCGTCAGGTTGTAGGACCGGTAGGTCAGCGCAAGCACGAACGCGCCCACGCCCATGGTGATCACGATGGAGGTCAACACCATGGCCTGCGCCAGCGGATCGGCGTCGGCCTCTTTACCGGAGCTGGCCCAATTTATCGGCGGGTTACCGTCGGTACCAGCCACATCGATGATCAACAGGTTGATGGCATTACCGATCATCATCAGGCCCAACAGCATGCGGGTCAGGCTGCGCTCCAGCAGCATGTAGACACCGCATGCGGTCAACCCCGCAGCCATCAACAGCGGAACCAGATGCGCGGTCATGACACCCCCGCCATCGGTCGAGTCGAACGTTGGGACTCCAGCTCCTGATCCAGCCGGACCCCCAAGCTGCGCAGCACGTCGAGCACCATGCCGACCACCACCAGGTACACGCCCAGGTCGAAGAACAGCGACGTGACCATGTTGACCTCGCCCAGTACCGGAAGGGTGAAGGTCAGCACCGCCGAGGACAGCACCGGGGCCCCCAGGAACAGCGAACCCAGCGCGGTGCCCCCGACCAGGGCCAGACCCACTCCCAGGATCTTGCTGGAATCCACCGGCAGGGTCTCCCCGAGCTCGTATCGCCCCCCGGCGAGGTAGCGCAGCGCCAACCCCAGTCCGGCGGCCAGCCCGCCGGCGAAGCCGCCGCCCGGGTAGTTGTGTCCGGCGAACAGGAAGTACACCGAGACCACCATGATCAGGGGGAAGATCATCCGGGTTGCCACCTCCAGCACCAGCGAACGCTGGTTCGGGTCGTGATACGCGCTGCCCCGCAGCCACGTGGTCGAGCCGATCGCCGGACTGTAGGGGGTGGCCACGCCCGGCGACAGCTGCGCCGCTCCGGCGTCGGTGACCCGTGGGGCACGGCCGAACCGGCGGTTGCGGAACACCATGGAGGCGACCCCGGTCGCGGCGACCAGCAGCACCGAGATCTCCCCGAGGGTGTCCCAGGCCCGCACGTCGACCAGCAGGACGTTGACGGTGTTGGCCCCATGGCCCCGGACGTAGGCAGCCTCGGGCAGCACCTCGGCAACGCCGTCGGCGGTCCGTGCCGCCATCGCGAACGCGCCCAACACGGCAACAGCGAAGCCGGACGCGACGGCCACCACGATCCGCGGCAACCGGTTCAGCGCCATGGTCGGCCGTTCCGCCTCCGCGGGCAGGGTACGCAGCACGAGCACGAAGATCACCAACGTGACGGTCTCGACCAGCAGCTGAGTCAACGCCAGGTCCGGCGCGCCGTGGAAGGCGAAAGCCGCGGCGCAGCCGTATCCGGTCACCCCGACCATCAGAACCGTGGACAGCCGGTTGCGCGTCATCGCCGCACCGATGCCACCGGCGACCACCAGTACCGCGACCATCAGTTGCAGGGGCGTGTCCCAGAGACGCACATCGACGTGGTCGCGCGCACCCATCATCAGCGCAGTCAAGGGCAGCACCACCAGCGTCGTGAAGATCACGCCCTGGTTCAGCGGCAGGGAGCCGCGCTGGGTGACACCGGTCAGCCGCACG
The DNA here is from genome assembly GCF_000972925.1 of Mycobacterium sp. UM_Kg1. Lineage (NCBI taxonomy): Bacteria > Bacillati > Actinomycetota > Actinomycetes > Mycobacteriales > Mycobacteriaceae > Mycobacterium > Mycobacterium sp. UM_Kg1. The sequence continues at coordinate 9,618 of NZ_JRMK01000040.1, forward strand.
GCCGCCACGTCGAGGAGCCGCAGAAATTCGTCGTAGATCCGGTCGGCTTTGCCCACCGGCAGGCGGCGCAGCCGAGACAGTCCCAGCACATCTCGGGCGGCGAACACACTGGTTCCCGCCACCAGCACCAGCGCCGAGAGCGCCACCGGAAGTCCCACGCCGTGCCACAGCGCCAAGTGGTAGCCCGTTCCGCCCGGCATGGTGTCGGCGTAACTGCTCAGCACCGTGTCGAGAGTCAGGGCACACAGCCCCATGGCCAGGCTGGCGGCGGCAAGCACCGCCGGCGGGAACTGGAAGGCCACACCCGGCCGGTGCAGGCCGGCCACCGCGGCACTCGGAGCGAGCTGGCCTTTGCCGGCGAATCCGCCCCACACGAACCGCACGCTGTAGATCACGGTGAACATCGAGGCGACAACTCCGGCCGCCAACACGTACGGGCCGGCCGAGCCCAGGACCGGCGACTGTGCCTCGGCGCCGAAAATCGTCTCCTTGGCGACGAAGCCCACGAACGGCGGCACTCCGGCCATGCTCGCGGCGGCCGCGGCGGCGATCAGGAACAGTCCCGGGCAGCGGCGCCCCAACCCGGCCAGTTCGCGCAGGTCGCGGGTGCCGGTGGAATGGTCGATGATCCCGACCACCATGAACAGCGTCGCCTTGGCCGCCGCATGGGCACACATGGCGGTCAGCCCAGCCAGCATGAAGTCGCCGGTGCCGACCCCGACCAGCACGATCATCAGACCCAGCTGGCTGACGGTGCTGTAGGCCAGCAGCAACTTCAGGTCGTATTCGCGGATTGCCCGCCATCCGGCCAGCAAAGCGGTGGCCAGCCCGAGGATCACCAGCGTCGGCCGCCAGCCCGGCGATTCGGCGTACCCGGGGGCCAACCGTGCCACCAGGTAGATCCCGGCCTTGACCATGGCCGCGGCGTGCAGATAGGCACTGACCGGTGTGGGTGCCGCCATGGCGCCGGGCAGCCAGAAGTGCAGCGGCACAATCGCGGATTTACTGAGCGCACCGACCAGGATCAGCAGCACACCCGCGGTCACCGGGGTTCCGGTCGGCGGGTGAGCCACCAGCTCCGAGAGCAGATAGGTGCCCGCGGCGTTGCCCAGGCAGATGATTCCGACCAGCATCGCCAGCCCGCCCGCCGTGGTCACCAGCAGTGCCTGGGTGGCGGCGCGGCGGTTGACGGCGCGTTCGGCGTAGTGACCGACGAGCAGAAATGACAACACCGTGGTCATTTCCCAGAACACGTAGAGCACCAGCGCGTTGTCGGCGACCATCAGCCCGAACATCGCTCCGGCAAAGCCGACCATCTTCGCGGCGAAGCTCGGCAGTCGCGGATCGTCGGTGTGCGATCCGACCGGCCGGAAGTACGCGGCACAGTAGAACAGGATGAGCGCGCCGATCCCCAACGCCAGCACGCACATGATCGCGCTCAGGGAGTCGAAACGCAGCTCGATGTCCATCGACAGGCCGGGCACCCAGGACACGGTGGCGCGGTGGTCGGTGGCCGGACCGCTCGGCCAGTTGTCCACCACCCAGCCCAGCGAGACCAGCGGAATCGCGCCGAGCGGATAGAAAGCCGCTCGTCCCCATCGGCGCACCAACTGCGGTGCCGCAGCCGTGCCAACAATATGGGCAAGCAATATCGTCAGCATCACGCTCCACGGGCCGTTTCGTTTAAGTCGATGCGTTCAGTTACATCCAGGTAACGGCTAGAGGATAACCCGGACACGTTTCGGGACGGCTCCGTAGTCTCTCGCCACACTCTTCAATCCAGTCTGTGAGGCGCCGCGATCCCGCGCCATGGAACGCGGCCCCCATTCGGCGGGGGGCCGGACCCTCATCGGGCGTTCGGTCGGCGGTGGTTACGGTTCGATCAGCCCGGTCCTGATGGCATATCGGGTGAGCGCCAGGCGATCACGCAGGCCCAGTTTCTGCAGCGTATTGGTCCGGTGGCGGTCGACGGTCTTGGCGCTGATACCGAGGGTCTTGGCGATTTCACGCGCCGAGAGACCCTCGGCGATGAGCTTGAGCACTTCCTCCTCACGCGGCGTCAGAATCGTCTCCGGCAAGGTGCTGCCATGGCGCGCTCGGTGCAGATAATCCCGGATCAGCGCGGTCACCGCCCCGGCGTAGAGAAACGGCTCGCCGCGTATGGTCGCCCGGCAGGCCTCGAGCAGGTCGCGGTCGGCGACCGACTTCAGCACGTAGCCCGATGCGCCGGCCTTGAGCGCCTCGAAGAAATATTGCTCGTTGTCGTGCATCGACAGCATCAGCATCCGCACGTGGGGATAGTTGCGGTTGATCTCCCGGGCGGCCTGCAATCCGGTCATCCGCGGCATGGCGATGTCCAGAATGGCCAGGTCGACAGGTGTTTCCTGGAGTGCTGACAGCGCCTCGGCGCCATCGGCGGCTTCGGCGACGACGGACAGATCCGGTTCGGCGTCCAGAATCATCCGCAGCCCGCTGCGGACCAGGGCGTGGTCATCGGCGAGCAGGATGCGCGCCGGCTGGGCCGGCTGGGTCGGCATCACGAGGGCGCCGCCCCCGGCGCGGCGGGCGCCACCAGCTGGATCTCGGTGCCCTGGCCGGGCGGGGAACTCATGGTCAGGGTGCCGTGCACCAGCAGGGCACGCTCGCGCATCCCGGTGATGCCGGCTCCTTCGGCGCTCACACCGCCGGCGCCGTCGTCGCGGACCCGCAGGGTCAGCTGCCCGGCGGGGTCGACATGCAGGTCCACCCAGACCTTGTGAGCGCCGGCATGCCGGGCGACGTTGGTCAGGCTCTCCTGCACGATGCGGTAGCACACCAACTCGACGTTGGGGTCCAGTCGTTGCGGTTGCGGGGCGATGTCTTTGACCACATCGATCCCGGTCGCCTGGCTGAATTGGTTGAACAACGCCTGCAGAGAGCTGAGCAGGCCGAGGTCTTCCAGCGCGTCCGGGCGGAGCCGGCGGGCAATGCCGCGGACCTCGTCCAGGCAGTCGCGCACCGTCTCCTGCGCCTCGGCGAGGTCGCCGCGTATCCCGCTGGGCGCGGCGTCGACGGCGCGCTTGAGGGTGAGCAGAGCCACCGTCAACGTTTGACCGATCTCATCGTGCAGCTCCCTGGCGATCCGTTGGCGCTCGTTCTCCTGCGCGGCCAGCACCAAGGCACTCGAGGCAGCGCGTTCGGTCTCCAGCCGGTCCAGCATCGCGTTGAACGATGCCATCAGGTCATGCAGATCGCCGGCCCCAGGGTCGTCGACCCGGTCGGTGCGCCGCAGCAGGTCGACCCGCCGCATCGACGCGGCCAGCCGATCCAGCGGGGCCAGGCTGGATCGCAGGAGCAGCGCGTTGGCCCCGACCACGACGGCCAGCCCGACCACCAGGACGGGGATCTCGGTCAGTTGCACGGGCCCCGACACCGTTGCCGGCGACATCGCCAGTACCAGGGTGCCGAACGTGAAGACCAGACCGTTGATCGCAACGACCCGGCGAAACAGCCCCCGCGCGGGCGGCGCACTCGCTCGTCGCCCGAACCGGTCGACGAGCCCCGTCCAACGGCCCATACCACCACCCTGTTCTGCCCGGCCCACGTTGTCCATACGGGTTGCCGCAGACCCCGAATGGGAGTCAAACACCATGGCGAGGCATCGGCTCGAACGGACAATGGAGGTAAGCCCAGTGCGCCGGTCTTGGCCGCATTGCCGAGACGTTTGCCACCCCGGAGTGTCGAGCGTACTGGCGAAGCGCCCGGCGGGTTAGATCGATCGTCACACCGCCAACGACCCGCGACCGGAGGGATTCGACTGCCATGGACCGCTGTACCCGAGCGCGGCGTGCCTAGCCGATGAACTTCGCGGCATTGCCTCCGGAGGTCAACTCCGGCCTGATGTACACCGGTCCCGGTGCGGGGCCGATGCTTGCCGCCGCGACGGCCTGGAGCGGGCTGGCCGCCGAACTGCATGCGGCGGCCGCCGCCTACGAGTCGGTGATCGCGGAGTTGACCAGCGCAGCATGGTCGGGTCCCTCGGCCACCGCCATGGTGGCCGCGGCCACACCCTTCACGGCCTGGTTGAACACCACCGGCGGTCAGGCCGAGAAAGTGGCGATGCAGGCCCAGGCGGCGGTGGCGGCCTACGAGGCGGCGTTCGCCTTGACCGTGCCCCCGTCGGTGATCGCGGCCAACCGTGCGCAGTTGATGACCTTGCTGGCCACCAATGTGCTGGGCCAGAACGCCGCGGCCATCGCGGCCACCGAAGCCCAGTACGCGGAGATGTGGGCGCAGGATGCCACCGCTATGTACGGCTACGCGGCGCTGGCGCAGTCCGCCCGGGAACTGGAGCCGTTCGCCCCGCCGCCGCAGACCGCCAACCCCGCGGGGCCGCTGAGCCAGAACGGAAGTTCCGCGGCCAACATGGCACAGACGTTGGGCGCCCGGCTGGCGTCCGCACTGCCGGCAGTCGGTCCGGCGGAATCCCAAACGCCGCTGCCCGCTCTGGCCGGATTGATTGGGGATGGTCCACCCTCGTTCTTCCAGTGGCTGGGAGTCGTCGCCGACGAGACCGCCCTCGGAATCGCCCTGCCCATGTCAATCCTGGGCGTGTGGCTGTCGGGTGCCGCGATGCACTTCTCGGAGCAGGACTCGCGCGAGATCTTCGACACCCAGGACATCCTCCGTGCTGGTCAACGAAATATCTTGGAAGCCCTGGACCAGCTGGGCGCGCACGCCGAACTGCCCTCGATCGACACCCTCCGCGTTCCCCACGTGCCGGTGGTGTCAGCCATCGGCGAGGCCTTCCCCCTCGGGACCCTCTCGGTGCCCATCAGCTGGGCCGAGACAGCGCCGGAGATCCGCCACGCCAGCTTCTCGACACCGCTGGGCAGCGCCGCGTCGCCTGCCTCGCCGGCCGGTCTGGGCGCGGCATTCGGGCAGATGGCTCTGGCCGGGATGGGCGGCAGTGCGTTGGCCGGCGCGATGAACCAGCGCCGCGGGGAATCGGCCAAACCGCCCACGGAACCCGCGGCCGCGCGGGCGGGCGCGCCGTCCACGGGTTCGGCGGGACAGCCGGCGAGCCCGGCGCACACCCCGCTGGCCTCGGTGGCCGAACTGGCCGCCGGAATCCGCGAGCTCGGCGAACTGCACGATGCCGGTTACCTGTCCGGTGAGGAGTTCGCCGAACAGAAGCGCCGGCTGCTGAGCCGGTAACCCGGCGCGTCCCCCGGCCGGCGCGGGCTATCGGCGCCGCGACCTGAGGTAGTCGCCGACCACGGCTGCGCCCAGTCCCCCGAGCTCGGGCACCACCACCCGGCCCTGAACCCGCCGCGCCACCTGATCGATGAAGCGGGCCAGGCCGGGGTCGTCGCCCAACCGGAAGATCGTCACCTGCGCACCGAGCCGGGCGACGTCGTCGAAGCCCCGGACGGTGTGGGCGATGGTTCGCGGGTGCGGCGGGTAGTCGAAGAACACCGCGGGACCGGCCGTGCCGCGTCCGTCATAGTCCTCCAGGTGCGCCGTCGGTTCCCCGTCGGTGACCACCAGCACCACCGGCTGGGCGTTGGGGTGCCGGCGCAGATGCCGGCTGGCCAGCGCCAGCGCATGGTGCAGGTTGGTGCCCTGCTCGTAGACGCCCTCCAGGCCGGTCAGCTCGGCCGCGGTCACGGTGCGTGCGTAGCGGCCGAATGCGATTATCTGCAACGCATCTGACCGGAACCGGGTGCTGATCAGGTGGTTCAGCGCCAGCGCCGTGCGCTTCATCGGCAACCAGCGGTTGTCCATCACCATCGAGAACGACGTGTCCACCAGCAGCGCCACAGCCGACTGGGTGCGGGTCTCGGTCTCGGAGACTTCGACGTCTTCGACGCTGATCGACAGGCGCCTTCCCGGGGTGCCGGGTCCACGCGGCGCTCCGAGCTTCGCCTCTGTCCCGTCGAACCGGGGTTCGGCGACTTGCCGAAGTACTGAGTTGGTCAGGGTCCGGGTGACGTTCCACGGCTCGGTGTCGCCGAACTGCCAGGGCCGGGTCGCCCCGGTCAACTCACCTGCCGCTCCGGCCCGGCGGTGGTCGCGCTCGCCCCGGCGCCCGGAAAGCTGGCGGGCCACATCGCGAAGCGCGGTTTCGCCGAGCCGGCGCATCGCTTTGGGCGACAGTCGCCACTGCCCGTCGGAGCTGCGGTCGAGGAATCCCTGATTGAGCAGGGCGCGTTCCAGCTCGGCGAGGGTGCGCGCGTCGACCGCGGCCTGGTCGCCGAGTTGGCGGGCCAGTGCGTCGAGGTCGACGTCCTCCATGCTCGCACCGGGATACGCCTGGGACAGCTGCTCGGCCAGCTGTTCGAGTTCGGCGATGTCGGCCAGCGCCTGGGCGCCCTCCCCCATGCCGAGCGGGTCGTTGCCGGAGAACTCCGCCGAGCCGGCCCAGTCCTCGCCAGGCCGGGCCGCCTGCAGGTGCGCGTCCAGACGTCCCAGCGCCTGCTGCAGCGCCGGGGAGCCGAAAGCCTGCTCGGCCAACGCATCCAGCTCGGCCCGCTGCTGCTCACTGAGGCTGTTGCGGAAACGCTGTGCCGCCGCCGCACGCTTGGCCAGCGAATCCAGCAACTCCTCGACGTTGCGGGGGTTCTCCGGAAAGAACTCGCCGTGCTTGTCCATGAACTGCTGGAAGTCCTGCTGGGTGTCCTCGCCGCGCGAATGCTTGTCCAGCAGGTCGTTGAGATCGTCGAGCATGTCGGTGACCCGTTGCCGGTCGGCGTCGGTCGCACCTTCGAGCGCCTGTTTCATTCCGGCGAAACGCTGGTCGAGCATCTCGCGGCCCAGCAGGTCCTTGATCTTCTCGTAGGACTCCCGGGCCTGACTGCTGCGCCAGTCGTAGTCCGCCAGCTCCTGCACCGCTTTGGCCGGTGACGGCGACAGCGCCTCCAGTTGCATCTCCCCGAAGCGCGCATCGTCGTCCAGCGCTCGGGCCAGTTCTTTGCGCTCGGCGAGCACCGCTTCGTCGAGCAACTTCTTGACCTCGGCCAGGGTGCCGTCCAAATTGTTGCGGCGCAACAGCTCCCGTCGTCGTCGTTGCGCCTCGGCGGCAAGCCGGTCGGCCCCGGTCAAGTTCTTGGTCCCGCGGCGCAGGAGCTCCTGCAGCGCTCGGCGCGGCGACGTCCCCTCCATGACGTCACGACCGATCTCCTCCAGCGCCTCGGCCAGGTCTACCGGAGGCGCAAGGGGATCCGGCCCACCGCTGTAGGCCGAATACCGGGAGGAGTGGCTTCTAGCCATAGACGGTTTCGCCCTCGTCAGACGTCTTGTCGATGCGCTTGGCCAAATAGAGCGCTTCCAAAGCCAATTCGAGTGCCGCCGCGCGCTCGCCGTCGGATTCGGCTCCCAGACGCTGCGCGACGGCATCGATCACCGGCAGATCCGGCAGCGCAGCCAGCACTGCTTTGGCCGAGATCCGTTCCCCGGTGGTCACCGCGGTATTCTCGACCGCCGCTACCAGCGGTCCCACGTCGATCCCGCCCAGCGCCCGCGATGCGGTATCGGCGGTCGCCCGGCGCAGCAGGTGCTCCAGCACCGCCTGTTCGCGGCCCTCTTCGCCGGATTCGAACTCCAGCTTTCCGCGCAGCACGTCGATGATGGTGCTCAGATCGACCACCCGGGCCACCGGATCGGTCTCGCCCAGTACCGCGCCACGATGCCGCGCCGAGGCGGCGACCGTCTCCGCGGCGGCGATCGCGAAACGCGCTGAGACGCCGGAGCGCTGGTCCACCGAGCGGGACTCACGCAGGTAGCGCGCGAAGCGGGCCAGCACCGCCAGCAGGTAGTCGGGCACCTGGGCGCTCAGGTGCGCTTCCTGGGCGATCACGCCGACCTCGGCGTCGAGTTCCAGCGGATAGTGCGTGCGGATCTCGGCGCCGAAGCGGTCCTTGAGCGGCGTGATGATGCGGCCGCGGTTGGTGTAGTCCTCCGGGTTGGCGCTGGCGACCACCAGCACGTCCAGCGGCAGCCGCAGGGTGTAGCCCCGCACCTGGATGTCGCGCTCCTCCATGACGTTGAGCATCGCCACCTGGATGCGCTCGGCAAGGTCGGGCAGCTCGTTGACGGCGACCACCCCGCGGTGGGCACGCGGGATCAGCCCGTAGGCGATGGTCTCGGGGTCGCCCAGGCTGCGGCCCTCGGCCACCTTGATGGGGTCGATGTCGCCGACCAGATCGGCGACGCTGGTGTCGGGCGTGGCCAGTTTCTCGGTGTAACGCTCGCTGCGGTGGCGCCAGGCAACGGGCAGGTCGTCGCCGAGCTCCGCGGCCCGCCGGATCGACTCCGGCGTGATCGGCGAGTACGGATGCTCACCGAGTTCGGCTCCGGCGATCACCGGCGTCCACTCGTCGAGCAGTCCGGTCAGGGCCCGCAGCAGCCGGGTCTTGCCCTGCCCGCGTTCGCCGAGCAGGACGATGTCGTGACCGGCGATCAGCGCACGCTCCAGCTGCGGCAGCACGGTCTCGTCGAAACCGAAGATTCCGGGCCAGATGGCCGCGGCGTCGTCCCCGGCGCCGAGACGCGCCAGCAGGTTCTCGGCGATCTCCTGTTTCACCCCCCGCTCACGATGGCCGGCGGCACGCAGCTCGCCGACAGTTTTGGGCAGATCGTGCGGGGCATTCAGCGCGGTCACCACTCCACGCTACGACGGGCGCGAAGGTCCGTCACGGCCTCCCGGCGTATCGCCGACCCAAGTACCCAGTACCATCGGTACCGTGAACCTACCGGATTGGCGTGAACGACCGGCTCAGACGTATTTCGGTCCGGCTTCCTGGGAGGCCCGCGTACTGGCGGTGGCCGCCGCGATCTTTTTGCGCACCTCGATCGCAGCGCTGACGCTGATCGGTCTGGTCGTCAACCGGTTCTGGCCGGCCGCACTGCAACGGGCCCGGCTGGACCTCATCGACCAGCCGCTGCGCTACATTCGCGCGCTGCCGGGGACCGAGGTGACACCGCTGCGGCTGACCGACTGCCCGGCGGAGTGGGTCGTGGCCCCCAGCGCCCGCGACTCGGACCGGGCGATCGTGTACTTCCACGGTTCGGCGCTGGTGACCCTCGGCCTCAACTCGCACCGCCGCTTCGCCAGCAAGCTCTCCGAAGCCACCGGCGCGAAGGTGTTCAACGTCGGCTACCGGCTGGCGCCGCTGGCCGGCATCGACGAGGCCGTTGCGGACGGGCTGTGCGCCTACCGGCACGTGCTGGAGGCTGGATTCACCGCGGATCGCATTGTGGTGGCCGGGGATTCTGCGGGCGGCCTGATGGCGGTCAACACCGCGCTCGCCGCACGTGACGCCGGGCTACCGGCGCCCGCCGGTCAGGTGCTGATGTCACCGCTGACCTCGGCGGACATGGAGATCAAGCGCCAGGCCGCGCGCACCCACCGCGACCCGTTCTTTCCGTTCATGGCGTTCATGTTCATCTACCGGGTGTTCGCCACGGTGAACGGCACCCGCGAGCTGCCGGTGATGCCGCCCGAAGCCGAGCTGCGCGGACTGGGACCGTTCCTGCTGCAGGTCGGCAACGACGAGATGCTGCGCAACGACGCCTTTGTGCTGGCCGACAAACTCAGCGCCGCCGGTGTGCCGAACTGGGTTCAGATCTGGGATCGCGCTTTGCACATGTTCCAGCTCACCTTCGACGTCAACCCCGACGCTCGCCAGGCGGTCGAAGAGATCGCCGACTTCGTCGGCTACATCACCGGCTGCGCACAGCCCGGGTCACGGTGGGCCGACCCCGAAAGCGCCTGAACGACGGTTTCTAGGCCTCGCCCGCCAACAGGGTGAGCAGCAGCGGAATGCGGTTGGCGTCGATCTCCGGCTGCGACAGGACCGCGCCGACGATCGCCGCCCCGTCGAAGGTATTGGTCAGCAGCGCAACCACGTTCGGGAATACCTCCGGCGGAAAGGCGTCGGCGGCGGGCAGCGCCCTGGCGGTGTCGCAGATCTTGTCGCCGTATTCGGCCAGCACGTCGCGCAGCACCGCGCGCAGCTTGTCGTCGGTGCGCGCGGCGATCAGCAGTTCGTAGAGCACCGCGTTGGTGGAGTTCGTAGTCAGGTCACGCAGCACCGACAGCACCGCTTCCAGTGCGGGCACCTCCGCGGGGATCTGCGCCACCTGCTTGTCGAACTGCTCGAGCTGACGCCGCAGCACCTCTTGTGCGGTGGCCGCCATGAAGTCGCCCATGGTGGCGAAATGCCGAAACAACGCCCCGTCGGAGACCCCGGCCCGCGCCGCGATCACCTTGGCCGACGCCCGGGCGTAGCCGATCTCGGCGATGGTGGCGATGCTGGCGTCGAGTAGGCCGGCGACAGTGGCTTCCCGACGCTGTTGCTGGGTTCTGGCCACGCGCTACACCGCTTGCAACTCAGATGATCCGGCGCGCAGGAAACGGCCCGACTTCACCGTCTGGCCGTAGCCGTCGCAGAACTTCCCGCTGCGGAACACCACGGCCCCACCCACGCCGGTCGCCACGACGGCGTCGTCGTTGCGGTTGACCATGCGGCTCAAGTCCCCGTAGAACGGCACCTTCTCCTCGTGGTAGGCGTCCACGGCGTCGGTCAGGCCCGCCGGGTCGATCACCACGAAGTCGGCACGGTCGCCTTGCCGCAAGGTTCCGGCGTCGAAGCCGAACCAGTCTGCGACTTCCGACGTCAGCCGGTACACGGCCCGCTCGATGCTCATGAAGGGCCGCCCGGCCGCCTCGGCGTCGCGGACGCGCTTGAGCAGGCGCAACGAGAAGTTGTAGAAGGCCATGTTGCGCAGGTGCGCGCCGGCGTCGGAGAAGCCCATGTGGATCACCGGATCGTTGGCCAGCTTGTCCAGCTGCTTGGGCCGGTGGTTGGCCACCACGGTGGTCCAGCGAACGTTGCGTTCGCCGTTGTCCACCAGCACATCCAGGAACGCGTCGAGGGGGTGCAGTCCGCGCTCGTCGGCGATCTGGCCGAAGCTCTTGCCGATCAGGCCGGCGTCCGGGCATTCGACGATCACGGCGTCGTGGAAGTCCCGGTGCCACAAGCTCGGTCCGAGCTTCTTGCGGTCGAACGCCTTGCGGAACCGGCGGCGGTAGTCGGTGTCGGCCAGCAACTCGTTGCGCTCCAGCTGATCGCGCAGGTGCAGTGCGGCGGTCCCCGCGCCGAACTCCTCGAACACCGGCAGATCGATTCCATCGGAATACAACTCGAAGGGCACCGGCAGGTGCTGGAATCGGACGCTGGAGCCCAGCACCGCGTTGAGCAGCCGGGCACCGGGACCGAAGACGCGGACCGCGCCCGGTGCCGACTTGGCGTCCGCAGAGACCAGCAGGCTCATCCGCACGCCGCGTCGCCGCCCGAACATCCCACTGCTGGCCAGGAAGAAGTTCAATGCCGTCAACGGGTTTCGGACGTCGGGTGCGCTCTGCAGCATCCGGCCGCGCTTGCGCAGCACCTTGATCAAGCGCCGGCGCTCGCGCCAGGTGGCGAAGGTCGACGGCAGCGCCCGGGAACGGAACCGGTCGCCGTCGAGCTTGTCGATCGGCGCGTCCATCCCCGACATTCCCAGCAGCCCGGCTTGCAGCCCGTCGTCGAGCAGGGCAGCCATCTTCTCCAGCTCGGCATCGGTGGGCACCACACCCTCGGTGGTGGCGCGGTCCAGGCCGAGCACCGCGGTCCGCAGATCCGAATGTCCAAGCATGGAGCCGACGTTGGGCCCCAGGGGCAATTCCTCGAGGGCGCGAACGTACTCGGCGGGCGTCGACCAGGTCTTCTTGGACTGCAGCGCGTCCAGCACGAACTTGCGCGGGACCGCCTCGACCCGGCTGAACAGGTCGGCGGCGTCCTCGGATTCGGCGTACACCGTCGACAGCGAGCAGTTGCCCAGCAGGACCGTGGTGACGCCGTGCCGCACCGACTCCCGCAGACCCGGGTCCAGCAGCACCTCGGCGTCGTAGTGGGTGTGCACGTCGATGAAGCCCGGCACCACCCACTTGCCGGCCGCGTCGATCACCTCTGGGCAGCCGGTCTCGTCCAGCTCCCCCGCGACGACGTCGGCGACCAGACCGCCGCGGATGCCCAGGGTGCGAACTTGGGGGACGTTGCCCAGCCCGTCGAACCACAGTCCGTTACGAATGATCACGTCATAGGCCACGACGTCTCCCCACTTCGAAGTTGAGATAGATAGTGAGCGCCTACAATCTTTCTGTCAAGGGTCAGCGGTCGACCGGTGCCCCCCTCGCGCAGCAGCTGTCACTCTAATCACTTGCGCCAGAGCAGTTTTGGCTGTGGATAAGTTCGGCGACCTGTCGGACGGCGCAGTTACTATTAGCACATGCGTTCGAATAGCCGTGAAGAGGTCGTCGAAGTCTTCGACGCGCTCTCGGCTGACCTGGATCGGGCGCTGGATCTGGACTTCGAGGCGCTGACACCGCGGGAATGCCTGGCACTGCTGCAGCGCTGCGAGAAGCTGCGGCGCAGGCTGCCCGCCCTGGAACATCCGATGGTCAACCGGGTGGCCGGCACCGAGCCCGCCGAACTCGGCGGCAAGCCCCGTTGGGTGCTCGCCGACGAACTCCACATCACCCGGGGTGAGGCCGGCCACCGCATCACCGACGCCGCCGAACTCGGAGCCCGCCGCAGCCTCACCGGCCAACCGCTGGAACCGGCGCTGCCCGCGGTGTCAGCCGCTCAACGCGCCGGCCAGATCAGCGCCGCGCACATCTCGGTGATCCGGTCCTTCTTCCACTACCTGCCCGACACCATCGATTCCGGAACCCTGACCCAGGCCGAACGCCACCTCACCGAGCTGGCCACCGCCTACCGGCCCGAGGACCTGACCAAACTCGCCCAACGCCTCGCCGACTACCTGCACCCCGACGGCAACTACACCGATGAACAGCGGGCCCGCCGCCGCGGGCTGACCCTCGGGCCGCAAGACCGCGACGGCATGAGCCCCATCACCGGCCACCTCGACCCCCAAGCCCGCGCCACCCTCGACGCCGTCCTGGCCCGCTGGGCCGCCCCCGGCATGTGCAATCCGAACGACCCCGCTCCCTGTGTGAAAGGCACCCCCAGCCAAGCCGCCATCGACGCCGACACCCGCAGCGCCGCACAACGCAACCACGACGCCCTGACCGCCATGGGCCGAGCCCTGCTCGCCTCCGGAGAACTGGGTCAACACAACGGATTGCCGGCCACCCTCATCGTCTCCACCACCCTTGCCGACCTGGAATCCGGCACCGGCAAAGCCCACACCGGCGGCGGCACCTGGCTGCCGATGTCGGATGTGGTGGCCATGGCCTCCCATGCCCACCACTACCTGCGCATCTACCACGGCGCCCAAGAACTCGGGCTGTTTCACACCAAACGCCTGGCCACACCGGGCCAGCGCATTGTTTTGCACGCCAAAGAGCGCGGCTGTTCCCACCCCGGCTGCCCGGTACCGGGATACCTCTGCGAAGTCCACCACGACACCGACTACGCCACCACCGGCCGCACCCACATCGACGAACTCACCCTGCGCTGCGGCCCCCACCACCGACTGAGCACCTCAAGCGGCTGGAAAACCCGCAAACGCCACGACGGCACCACCCAAACCCTGCCCCCACCGCACCTCGACCGCGGCCAACCCCGGACCAACCACTACCACCACCCCGAAAAACTGCTGGGCGACAACGATTCCGGTACCGGGGACGACGAGGGTCCCTAGCCGGGTCTAGTGCGCGAAGTGCCGCGCCCCGGTCAGATACAGGGTGATGCCCGCCTCGGCGGCCGCCGCGGTCACCTCGTCGTCGCGCACCGAGCCGCCCGGGTGCACGATCGCCTTGACCCCGGCCGCGGTCAGTGTCTGCAGCCCGTCGGGGAACGGGAAGAACGCGTCGGAGGCTGCGACCGCACCGGCCACCCGGTCACCGCCGCGCTCCACCGCCAACCGGGCCGCGTCGACCCGGTTGACCTGTCCCATGCCCACGCCGATGGTGGCTCCATCGCCCGCGACGACGATCGCGTTGGACTTCACCGCGCGGCAGGCCCGCCAGGCGAAGACCAAGTCGGCCAGCGTGGCCGGGTCAGCGGGCGATCCGGTGGCCAGCGTCCAGTTCACCGGGTTGTCGCCGGAGGCGTCGAGGCTGTCGCGGCTCTGCATCAGCAGCCCGCCGCTGATCTGGCGCCACTCCGTGCCGCCGCGCAGCGGCTCGGAGGCCAACAGCACGCGAATGTTCTTCTTGCGGGACAGGATTTCCACGGCACCCGGCTCGTAAGCCGGCGCGACGATCACCTCGGTGAAGATGGTGCTGACGTACTCGGCCATCTCCACGCTGACCGTGGTGTTGGCGGCGATCACCCCGCCGAACGCGCTCAGCGGGTCGCACTCGTGGGCCTTGCGGTGCGCGTCGGCCACCGAGATCGCCGAGATCGCGATGCCGCACGGATTGGCGTGTTTGATGATGGCCACGCACGTCTCTTCGTGATCGAACGCGGCCCGCCACGCTGCGTCGGCATCGGTGAAGTTGTTGTAGGACATCTCTTTGCCGTGCAGCTGCTCCGCCTGGGCCAGGCCCGGCCAGGCGCCGCCGTCACAGTAGAGAGCGGCCTGCTGGTGCGGGTTCTCGCCGTAGCGCAGCTGCGCGGAGCGGCGGTAGGTGCGCGCGAACCATTCCGGCAGGTCCTGCTGCGGCTCCTCGGGCGCCAGCGTCGCGGTCATCCAGCCGGCAACCGCGACGTCGTATTCGGCGGTGTGCCGAAACGCCAATGCCGCCAGTCGCTTGCGTTGGGCAAGCGTGAATCCGCCGGCGTTGACCGCGGCCAGTACGCCGTCGTAGCCCAGCGGATCGACCACCACAGCCACGCTCGGGTGGTTCTTGGCCGCCGCCCGGATCATCGAGGGACCCCCGATGTCGATCTGCTCGACGCACTCGTCTTCACCGGCCCCGGACGCGACTGTCTCGCTGAAGGGGTAGAGGTTGACCACCACCAGCTCGAACGCGGCGATCTCCAGGTCCGCGAGCGCCGCGGCGTGCTCGGGCTTGCGCAGGTCGGCGAGCAGACCGGCGTGCACCCGCGGGTGCAGCGTCTTGACTCGACCGTCGAGCACCTCCGGGAAACCGGTCACCTGCTCAACCGGCGTTACCGGAATACCCTTGGCCGCAATCGACTTGGCTGTCGATCCGGTGGAGACGATATCCACGCCGGCGGCGTGCAGGCCGGCGGCCAGCTCGACCAGTCCAGTCTTGTCGTAGACGCTGATCAACGCCCGACGAATCGGTCGCTTGCCGTCGGTCATCCTAGGGTTGCCTTTCGTCCGTTCCAGGTCACGCCACCGGTCGCCAAGGCGGCCAGCACGTCCACCAGGAGCTTGCGCTCCACTGTTTTGATGCGTTCATGCAGGGTGTCTTCGTCGTCGTCGTCGAGCACGGCGACGGGCTCCTGGGCCAGCACCGGCCCGGTGTCGGTTCCGGCGTCCACCAGATGCACGGTGCAGCCGGTGACCTTGACCCCGTAGGCCAGTGCGTCGGGCACGGCATGCGCACCCGGGAACGCCGGCAGCAGCGCCGGATGGGTGTTGACGGTGCGCCCCAGAAACCGGGACAGGAAGTGTGATCCGAGGATCTTCATGAATCCGGCCGACACCACCAGATCGGGGCTGTGCGCCGCGGTGGCCTCCGCCAGGGCCAGGTCCCAGGCCGCCCGGTTGGGATAGTCCCCCATCCGCACGGTGAACACCGGCAGACCGGCCGCCTCGGCGACTTCCACCGCCCGGCAGTCCCGGTCGGTGCCGACGGCGACCACCCGCGCGGGGTAGTCGGCCACCGCAGCGGCCAGCAACGACTCGAGCAGCGACCCGGTGCCCGACGCCAGCACCACCAGCCGGGCGGGGACGCTGGGAGCCACATGGATCGGTTGCACGTTGACTGAGCCTAATGGTTGCACCGCCCTGCCGTGACGGCCCCGCCCCGCACCCGCGGCGGCGGTGGGGACCGGTGCGTTTCGTCCCGCCCCGACCCCGATCCCTGGCCTCAGAGTCGCTACTGGGCCTGCCGGCGGGCGACCCGCAGTGCGGCTGCCACACCGTCCGTCCAGATCTCGGTCAGGTCCCAGGTCACCTCGGGATGGCCGATCGGCTGGACGGCCTTGGCGAGCTTGCTCACCCGGCCATATGCCAGCTCCTGAAAGTCGGGGTCGTCCAACTCCGGGAACTCGGCGTACTCACTGCAGAACCCCGCGGCCGCCAGCTCGTCGTAGAGGGCCCCCGCCAGGTCATCGGCCAGGCCGAGGGTCCCGGCCGGCGCCTCGCTCATCGTCAACCCGGTCTCCACCCCGTCCAACCAGATCGCCGCGACGACGTCGAGCACCGGCTCATGGCTCGGCGGCACAATCAGCCCGGCCAGCATCTGCGCTCGGGCACCGGCCAGCATGCGCAGGCTGTGCTGCCCGGTGCTGCTCGGGAGGTTCGCCTCGGCGGGTGGCGTACTGACGACGTCGGTCATGTCGGCCCCTGGCTGGTGGTGGGACGGGCAGCACCATCCATCCGATCAGCCGGCGGCCCCATATATAAGGGACCGAGGTCCTCTTTTTAGGGGTCGTATCCGTCGTCGTCGGTGAACATCAGGTCTTCCGGGTCTTCCAGCGGCCCGGGCGGCTCGGTCGGCGCATGGGCCTGGACCCTGCGCGACGGCTTCGGGGCCGGCGGCCAATTCACCTCGACGTCCTGCGCCACCTGCTCCGGGGCGAACTCCGGTTCGAAGTCGGCGTCGAACATCTCCTCGGGCTCGAAGAGTTCCCCGGGCGGACCGGGATCCTCGGCAGCCGGCTCCGGGTCCGGTGCGGCGACTGGACCGCCCGGTTCGGCGGCCGGCCCGGCGGGGCGTACCGGGGCCGGCGGCAACACTCGCTGCGGGGCCACCACCGTGTCGGCCCGGACGCCACCGATCATCACCACCGTCAGCGCACCGATCGCGGCGAACCATCCGAACACCGACGGCCCGAAGGTCAGCTGATCCACCCCGACGTCACCGAAGTTGCCCAGCGGTCCCCCACCGGCAAAGCCGAGCAGCGCCATCACCACCGCCGCAATCAGGGCCGCTGCGGCCACCTTGGCCAGCGCCGGGCCCAGCGGCAGCGGCCGGCGGGCGCACTGCTGCCCGACGGCCACCCCGGAGGCGGCCGCGATGATGAGCAGCGCCACCCACGCCGGCCCCAGGGGAGGCGTGGGCGCTGCGGCCAGGATGGGCAGTGCCGGAATGTCGCCACCCAGCACGGTGAAGGCGCTGAACATCGCGGGCCCGATGTGCGCGCTGGAGCCGACCGCCATCGCGGTCGCGCCGACCAACACGTTGGGCACGTACAGCACCGCCAGCAGGGTCAGACTGAGCTGACCGAACACCGAATCGGTGATCGCGTAGAGCTCGTCCATGGTGCCCCAGTGCCAGATCAGCGAGAGCACTGTCACCGCCCCGGCAAGGCCGAACAGCGCCAGCAAGCCGGCTACCGCGGCCCGCACCGAGTCCGCCAGCCAATCCGGAAGACGCAATTCCACCAGCGCCCGCCGGCCCACCCGGGTCCCCACACCGAGCGCCGCGCCGATCGCGTGCACGCCGAGAACGTGGGCGAAGGCGCCCAGCGCATTCGGGGTCTGCAGTTCGGTGATGACCGACGCCGCGTCGTGGATGATCGCCAGCGAGACGGCCGCGATCAGCAGTGGGCCCCCCAGCGCCGATGCCACGATCCAGCGGATGACGAACCACGAGGCGCCCGGGGCAGTCGCCTGCGCCGTGGTGCGCGCGGTTCCGGCCACCATCAGCAGCACCGGCATCAGCGGCAGCACGCCCAGTTCCCGGCCGCCGATGGAGATCGGCACCTGATGCACGCCCAGCCACATGCTGGCGATGGCGCCCGACGCGCCGGTCATGTCGCTGTTCGCGATCAGCAACTGCAGCAGCGTCACCGCTGCGATGACCGTCAACGCCACCACCGACGGGCCGAAGGCGACCCGCAACAGGTCGCGCGTCGGGTTGGAGCCGGGTTTGCCGCCGATCACCGAAGTCACGCTACGAGCACGATCAACTCGGCGCGCGGGAGGTGACTAGGGCTGCGACGGCCCCGACGAGGCGGAGCCGCCGCCCTGCGACTGCTGGCCGCCCGTCGAACTCTGACCCGAACCGGACGCGCTCTGGCCGCCGGTGGAGGAGCTCGCCGAACCGCCGGTCGAAGGCGAGTTGTAGGACGGGAATCCGGTTGGCGGGGTGGGCGGCCCGTGCTGCGCGGACTGCTGGCCGCCGGCGTTGAACGGACCGGACGACGGCGCCTGCTGCGCGCCGAAGCCGCCGCTGCCGGGCGCCGACGGGTAACCGCCGCCGTAGGACGGGTAGCCGGACTGCTGCGGAGCCTGCTGGGTCTGGGGACCCTGATGGCCGTAGCCCTGCTGCTGGCCCGGCTGGCCGTAGTAGCTGCCGCCGGGCGGCAGCCCGTACTGGGCGTAGGGGTCGTACTTGGGGCGCGGTGTCGGCGCGGTCACCACACCGGCTTCCAGCAACAGCACCCCGGTCGCGGCGGCGGCCTGCAGGACGCTGAAGACCAGGATCAGCCACAGCCCCCAGCCGATGGTGTAGCTGCCGCTGGCCTCGGCGATGGTCGAGATGGCCAGCAGGGCGCCCAATGCCGCGACCACGGCCACCACCGCGGTGAAGTTCTTCGCCTTGGGCAGCAAGGCCACCCCGGCCAGCAGCGCGGCCAGCACGGCCAGGGGCACCGTGTTGCCGGCATCGCTGAGGACCAGCGGGTAGTCGACGTCGGTGATGGTCACTATCGGCCCGAAGTTCGCCAGGTAGACACCCAGCCCCAACACCACCACCGCGATCTGGAGATACTGCGGCAATCTGCTCTCCTCCCCGCCCGTCTTGGCGAACGACGGGGTCGCCGGCCCGTAGGGGCCGGACGGTTGAGAAGGCTGGAATCCGGGAGTCCCGGGCGAGTAGGTCATGACCTCTCCTGTGCTTGTGGGCAGGACGCTTCTGGGCGGTGCGGCGCGCTTCGACCATCCACGCTAGCGCACTTGGGGGTTTTCCCGGTGGCTCAACGCCGTGCGATACCGACCCCCCCATTGCCCGGGAAACAGGAACACGTTCTAATCACGGATATGGATTACGGGCTCGTACTGTTCACCAGTGACCGCGGAATCGCCCCGGCAGCGGCCGCCAAACTCGCCGACGATCACGGCTTCACCACCTTCTATGTGCCGGAGCACACGCACATTCCGGTGAAGCGGCAAGCCGCTCACCCGACCACCGGGGACGAGTCGCTGCCCGATGACCGCTACATGCGCACCTTGGACCCGTGGGTCAGCTTGGGCGCCGCGAGTGCGGTGACGTCGCGAGTCCGGTTGTCTACCGCGGTGGCGCTGCCGGTCGAGCATGATCCGATCACGCTGGCGAAATCCATCGCCACGCTGGATCACCTGTCCGGAGGCCGTGTCAGTCTCGGTGTCGGATTCGGCTGGAACACCGATGAATTGGCCGATCATGGCGTGCCGCCCGGGCGGCGGCGCACCATGCTGCGGGAGTACCTGGAGGCCATGCGGGCCTTGTGGACGCAGGAGGAGGCGTCCTACGAGGGCGAATTCGTGAACTTCGGCGCGAGCTGGGCCTGGCCCAAGCCGGTGCAGTCGCACGTTCCGGTGCTCGTGGGTGCCGCCGGAACGGAGAAGAATTTCAAGTGGATCGCGCGCAGCGCCGACGGCTGGATCACCACGCCGCGTGACTTCGACATCGACGCGCCCGTGAAGCTGCTGCAGGACACCTGGGCCGCGGCCGGCCGTGACGGAGCGCCGCAGATCGTGGCGCTGGACTTCAAGCCGGTGCCCGAGAAGTTGGCGCACTGGGCCGAGTTGGGTGTCACCGAAACGCTGTTCGGCTTGCCGGACAAGTCCGAGGCGGAGGTGGCGGCTTACGTCGAGCGGCTGGCCGCGAAGCTGGGGCTCAGCGGCTGACCTCAGCGCAGGGAGCAGCGGTTGCCGTAGTCGAAGGCGTGCACGGTCACCGCGGCACCCAGCGGATCGCCGTCGGACAACAGGGCCACCAGGTCTTCGTCTTCGGTCGTCGCCAGGAACCGGCTGCCGTCGCCGTCCAGGCGGCCGATGATGATCCCGGTGCGGGTCTCCCAGTCGTAGCGAACGCTGTAGGTCTCGATGGTGGCCGGGCCTTCGGCTCGCTCGACGACGGGGACCGTCGGCGCGGCATCGATCTGGGCCTGCAATTGCGCGCTGCGGTCCGGCGTCCACGGCACCGCGGTGGTCGAGTACACCCCGGCCGCGTACTTGCTCATCATGCCGCCGTTGGCGCCCACATAGGCGAATTGCCCTGGGGCGCTGCGGGCGAAGGCGACGGCCTCGGCGATCGCGTGCATCGAATAGTTGTTGCCGGCGCCGCCGAAGAAGGGTAGGCCGCCGGTCAGGGTCAGGCCGCGTGGGTCGTCGGCGGACAGACCGAAGGCGTCGCACATGGCGAAGACCGGCACCGGGAAGCAGCTGTAGAGGTCCATGGCCGCCACGTCGTCGAAGCCGATGCCCGCCATCTCCAGCGCCTCGGTGGTGGCCGTCACCGCCGCCGGGTAGGCGCCCAGATCAGCGCGATCCAGCAGACGCTGCGAACGCAGCGCGGCATGCCCGTGCAAGTACACCCAGCGGTCTTCGGGAACACCCAGGCGCTGGGCGGCCTCCACCGACATCAGCAGCACCGCGGCGCCCTGGTTGACCTGGTCGCGCGCCACCAGCAGCCGCGGGTAGGGGTCGCAAATCATCCGGTTCTCGGCGCTGACGGTGACCAGTTGCTCGACCGAACGCTCCACCGGCGAAGCCGAGAACGGGTTCTTGGCGGCGATCTTGGTCATCGGGGCGAACAGCTCCGCCATGGTTTGCAGATAGTCGGACTTGCTCAGGCCCAACCGCGCACGCCGGGCGTTCTCCAACAGGCCGTACTGAACCGTCGCCCCGGTCAGTCCGTGGATGACGGTGTAGCGCTCGACGAACTCCTCCAGGCCGTAGCCGCGGTCCTCGAGCTGCCCGTCGATGGTCTCGCTGAAATCCGGCTTGTCGTCTGCCTTGGCGAAGTGACGCAGGGTCGACGTCGCGTCGGATCCGCACAGCAGCACCACGTCGCAGGCGCCCGCCGCGATCTCGCCGCCGAATTCGGTGAGCAACGCCTGGGGCCCTTGACCGCCCACCTTGTCCAGAACCGCTCGTGCCGGTTCGGCATCGATCAGGCGCGCGACCGACCGCGGAAAGTTGTTCGACTTCCCCAGCGGGGCAGGGATGTTCGGGATCGAGATCTCGAACTGCCGGGTGGCCACCACAGTGTCGATGGCCGAGGCAACCTCCCCCGCACCCGCACCGCAGTCCTGCAGTGCGGCCTGCGCGGCGGCGGCCGCCAGCTGCACCGGCGACATCGCACGGTAGCCGGGGTCGTCAAGGCGCTCAGCGGCCTGGCCGACACCCACCACGACGGGAGTGCGCGGATCGATACTCATGTACTCACCTCATTACGGCGAGCAGACGCAGAATCGCACCGCAAGCCCTGCTTGCGTGCGATTCTGCGTCTGCTCACTGCCAAAAACGGCTACAGGCTCTCGAGGATCTGCCGAGCCAGCGCGGCGGTGGCCGACGGCGTCTTGCCCACCTTCACCCCGGCGGCCTCCAGCGCTTCCTGCTTGGCGGCCGCGGTGCCCGACGAGCCCGACACGATGGCACCGGCGTGGCCCATGGTCTTGCCCTCCGGCGCGGTGAAGCCCGCCACGTAGCCGACGACCGGCTTGGTGACGTTGGCCTTGATGTAGTCGGCGGCCCGCTCCTCGGCATCGCCGCCGATCTCACCGATCATCACGATGACCTTGGTGTCGGGGTCTGCCTGTCTCTTATACACAT
>NZ_JRMK01000041.1:0-30865 GCF_000972925.1 Mycobacterium sp. UM_Kg1
GTATAAGAGACAGGGCACCACCGGCGCCGCCGTGGGCGGCCTCGACCGACTGCTGGCTGCCGTGCTCCCCGGCCAGCCCCTTGGCACCACCGTCGCCGCCGGACTCGCCGCCCGCACCGGCATTGCCGCCCATCGCGCCGTTGGCGCCCGCCTTGCCGCCGTCACCGCCGGCACCGTCGAGGCCGCCGGAGCCGTTCGCGCCCCAGACACCGGCCGCGCCGTTCCCGCCGTCACCGCCGGCGCCGACGGCCCCGCCGTTGCCGCCGCGGCCGCCGTTGCCGCTCAAGCCGGCTTTGCCGACCTCGTTGCCGGCATGTAGGCCACCGGCGGCGCCGCCCTTGCCACCCGTGCCTCCGTGGAAGCCGCTGCCGCCGGCCTCGCCGTCCCCGCCGGCACCGTTGTTGACCCCGGTGACCCCGTCGCTTCCGTTGGTGCCCTTGATGCCTGCGTGGCCGGCGCCGCCGACACCGCCGGTGCCGCCGTTGCCGCCGTTGCCGGCCTCGACGCCGCTGACACCGCCCGCGCCGCCGACTCCACCGGTGCCGCCGGTGGCGCCCGCATAGGTGCCGCTGATACCGCCTGCGCCGCCGTCACCGCCGCGGCCGCCGTTACCGATCTGGCCACCGGTGCCGCCGGCGCCGCCCTGGCCGCCGTTACCGGCGCTGCGCGCGTCGTCATCACCCCCGGCGCCGCCGGCGCCGCCGGTTCCACCCTTACCGCCGTTACCGCTCTCGCCGCCGTCGCCGCCCTTGCCACCGGCACCGCCGTCGCCCGCCGCGTGGTCGGCGGTGGCGTCCACACCGGCGCCGCCGGTACCGCCCTGGCCACCGTCGCCATTGGTCGTGCTGTCCTCGCCGTCGGCGCCGGTGCTGCCCAGCGCGCTGCCCGCGCCGCCGGTACCGCCCTGGCCGCCGACCCCGCCCTTGCCGCCTTCACCGCCCTTGCCGCCGTTGAGGTTGTCGGCGTCGCCGGCCGCACCGGTACCGCCCTGGCCGCCGGCCCCGCCGGCACCACCCTTGCCGCCGGCACCGCCGCTGCCGAAGATGGAGTCGCTCGCCGAACCGCCGTTGCCGCCCCGGCCGCCCTCGGCGCCGGTGCCGCCGATGCCGCCCACGCCGTTGCCGCCGTCGAGCCAGGTGCCGGTGAGCCCCGTCTCGCCGGTCAGACCGACGCCGCCGGCGCCGCCGGCACCACCGATGCCGAACAGCCAGCCCAGGCCGTCGCCGCCGTTACCGCCGTTGGCGCCCTCGCCACCGGCGCCGCCGGCACCGCCGATACCCATGAACCAGCCGCCGGCACCGCCGTCACCACCGTCCTGACCGGCGATCCCGGCGCCGCCCGCACCGCCGTTGCCGAACCACCCGGCGTCGCCGCCGTCACCGCCGCCGACCAGGCCGTCCTCGCCCACGGAGTAGCCGGCACCGCCGTCACCGAACCAGAGCCCGCCGTCGCCGCCGTCAGGGCTGTCCGCCGTGCCGTCGAGACCGTCGCCGATATAGAACTGGCCTTCCGGCGCCCAGCTGTTGACCGTGTCGATGATCCAGGCGTTGGCCGGATTGTCGATCCAAGAGTCCACAAACGTGTACATCGGTTGGTAAACCAGCACATTGAACAACGAAGTCAGGTCGAACGGGTTGGCGTCCGCGGTGCCCGGGTCCGACCACCCGGTGAACCAGGAGGAGATGTCCCAGGCGGTGCTGTCCCAACCGCTGGCCGAATCTGTGACCGCGAAAAGATCGGTGAGCCAGTCGAAGTCCCAATCGGCGTGCGCCTCAGGCGACGAGGCCAACGGCGCCACACCGAACGACAGGAACGCCGCCGCCGTGCCACCAGCCCCTACCAGCCGATTCTTCTTACGGCCGTGGTTGCGACGCTGCTCCCGACGTGACATGACTCCCCGCTCCTGCATAAAGGCGACCTGTGGAAAACCGGTCAATAGTTATGTTGCTCACCGAAGGGTATTCCAAGGAACGGGGTTCATCCACTCGAAAGCGCCGCCGCCGGAGCGGTTGCGCTACGACAACGAGGCTTGATCAGTCCGGATCCGGGGAGCTCTGGCGAACTGCCTTGAGCCGGTACATCACCAGATCCGCCGGGACGCCGCTGGTCTTGGCCGCAAGCACCTGACGGCGCGCCCGCTTGGCAACCACGCCCAGCTCGACCAGAGCAGCCGGGTCAATGCGTTTCAGCGTCGGCCCGGACACCACGATGCCGCCCTTGATGGCGCGTTCCATGACCCGGGCGGCGATATTCCCGTCCACCCCCAGCCAGTCGTCGGCCAACCGCTGGGGCCGGCCGGTATGAATGCCGACCCGCATCCGCGGGGTGTGCCCGTTGACCTCAACCTCGCACAGTGCCTCTTGGGCCGCCAACAACGCCGCCACGGCCACCAACGGGTCGCGGAACACCGCCATCATCCCGTCCCCCATCCGTTTGACGATCCGGCCACCGGCGTCCAGCACCGGCGGCTCGATCGCCCGGGACACCCGCCGCAGCAGGGCCAGGGTGGCGTCGTCGCCGGACTGCAGCGACCAGGCCGAGAAGCCGACCAGGTCGGTGAAGACCAGCGTCGCCTCCCCGTCCCCCGGCGCCCGCGAAATCCGCTTGGTCAGCGCCTGCCACACCTGCAGGGCGCCCAGGCTGACTTCCCGCGACGCCGCGGACCGGTCCCCGATCAGGCGGCCGGCCGCCCGCGCGGCCGATTCCGGCGCGCCGTCTCCGGCGGTGGACAGCGGATCACCGAACTCCGGATCACCGGGCAACACCTGGCGCACCCGGCGGACGAGGTCCACGATCCGGATGTCGTTGGTGGTGCGGTTCAGCCACGCCGCAGCCTCGTCGAGCGAGAACTGCGGGCGACTGTTGGGGCTCGGCTGGGCGGGATCACCCGCCCCTTCCCCGAGCCCATCGGCCTCCCCGCGGGCCCGCTCGAGGTCCATGCGATTCAGCGTAAGTGGCGATCGTCGACCCCGGCAACGGCGCCGGTCAGTGGCGCACGCCACCATCGGTTATTTTGTTGCGACGCGCCACATCTAATGTAGACAACGACTGTTGTCACAATTATCGTGGTTTCAGGTTCTAGACAGGAGACGTGATGACCGTTACGCCGACCGCGTCCGTCGAGCAGCCCGCACAGGCCGCCGACAGCAGCGCTCCAGCCGCTCCCAAGCCGGCCCCGGCGGTGGAGCCGTTGACCGCCGACTCCCTGACGTGGAAGTACTTCGGCGACCTGCGCACCGGCATCATGGGCGTCTGGATCGGTGCCATCGAGAACATGTACCCCGGCCTGGGCGCGGGTGTGACCGACCACTCCACCATCTTGAGCGAGCCGATGCAGCGCGTCATGCGGTCGGTCTACCCGATCATGGGCGTGGTCTATGACGGCGCACGCGCCCAGCACACCGGCTCCTCGATCCGTAACTACCACCGCGACATCAAGGGAGTCGACGAACAGGGCCGTCGCTACCACGCGCTGGACCCCGACACCTTCTACTGGGCACACGCAACGTTCTTCATGCTCATCATCAAGCTGGCCGAATACTTCGACGGCGGACTGACCCTGGCCGAAAAGCGACAGCTCTTCGACGAGCACGTGCAGTGGTACCGGATGTACGGCATGAGCATGCGCCCGGTGCCGAAGTCCTGGGAAGAGTTCTGCGAGTACTGGGACCGGGTCTGCGAGGAAGAGCTGGAACTGACTCCGGCCGCCCTCGACATCTTGAACATCAAGATTCCCAAGCCGTGGTTCGTGCCGATGCCCGACGCGGTGTGGCACCAGATGTTCAAGCCGGCGCTGGCCGCCCAACGCTGGGTGGCGGCCGGGCTTTTCGAGCCGGTGGTGCGGGAGAAGGCCGGTCTGCGCTGGTCGGAGAGCGACGAGGTGCTGCTGCGGCTGCTGGGCAAGGTCAGCCACCTGGCGTTCAGCGTGGTGCCCGACGAGATCCGGCTGCACCCGCGCGCGCTGGCCGGATACCGGCGCGAACAGGGCAAGATCCCCGGCGACACCCCCGTGGTCGAGGCGCCGTGGTTCAGCTCACCCCCGAAGGAGCGGCGCCGCAGCGGCATGCACTACGTGCCGCCGGTCAGCCGCGGCATGAAGCTTGTGGAGCGCGCCGGGGCGCTGATGCACAACACCTTCTCGCTGGCCGCCGGTGCCGGGCTGACCCCTCGGCCACCGCGCCCCCGCAAGGCCGCCTGAGCGGTCGGGGCCCTAGGCCCGGCGCTGCACCCGCGCGCTCTGGTATAGGCAGATCGCTGCTGCCGCAGCAACATTGAGACTCTCCGCACCGCCGGCCATCGGGATCTTCACCCGGTGGTCGGCGGCAGCGGCGGCCTCGGGCGGCAATCCCTGAGCCTCCGGACCGAACAGCCATGCGGTGGGTGCGGTCAGCACCGGGTCGGCGTCATCGAGGCTCAGTTCGCCGTCCAGCGCCGTCGCCAGCACCTGCAGCCCGGCCGCCGCCAGCGCCGTGAGCACGGCATCGGTGTCGGCGGCCACCGCCACCGGAACGTTGAAGATGCTGCCCGCCGAAGAACGCAGGCACTTGCCGTTGTAGGGATCGACGCTGTTACCGGTCAGCACCACCAAGTCGGCGCCGGTGGCGTCCGCGATACGAATGAGCGTGCCGGCATTGCCGGGCTCGCCGACGCCGACGGCGACCGCCACCAGTCGCGGCGAGCCGGCCAGGGATGCCTGCAGATCAGTTTCGGGGTCCTGGCATACCGCCAGTAATCCGGCAGGAGTGACGGTGTCCGACAGCGCTTTTGCCGCCCGGTCGGTGACCAGGTGGACCGGCGCCTGGGCGGTGGCCAGCAGACCCCCATGACGCTGGGCCGCCGCCTCGGTGGCGAAGACCTCCAGGGCCAGGCCGCGGGTGATCGCAGCCTCGACCAGATTGGGCCCCTCGGCCAGGAAGCGCCGTTGACGCTTCCTGGCCGCGTGCCGATGCAGCTTGACCGCCGCGACCACCCGGGCCGAACGTTCGGTCAGCATGGGCTCGGTTCGGGTCAGGCAGCCTCACCCGAAGATGCCGGCGCGTTCACATCACTGGGCAGCGCGGCCCGGGCGACCTCGACCAGCGCGGTGAACGCCGCGGCGTCGCTGACGGCGATCTCGGCGAGGTTCTTGCGGTCCACCTCCACACCAGCGGCCTTGAGGCCCTGGATCAGGCGGTTGTAGGTGATGTCGTTGGCGCGGGCGGCCGCATTGATGCGGGCGATCCACAGCTTGCGGAACTCACCCTTGCGGGCGCGACGGTCCCGGTAGGCGTAGGTCATCGAGTGCAGCTGCTGCTCTTTGGCCTTGCGGTACAGCCGCGAACGCTGGCCACGGTAACCCTTCGAAGCCTTCAGGACTGTACGACGCTTCTTCTGGGCGTTGACTGCGCGCTTCACGCGTGCCATGGGATGTTCCTACTCTCGTTGTGCGTAAGGGGAAAACGGTGCGAGAACGGCAATCAGCCGTTGAGCATCGCGTTGACGCGCTTGGTGTCGCTGGCGGCCACGTCGGTACGGCCGGCCAGGCGGCGGGTGCGGGTGCTCGGCTTGTGCTCGAGCAGGTGGCGGGCGTTGGCCTTCTGCCGGACGATCTTGCCGGTTCCGGTGCGACGGAACCGCTTCGAAGCGCCGCTGTGGGTTTTCGCCTTAGGCATGTTTCCTCAGTTCTGGTGTCGGGGGTTTTCAGTTCTCGGGCTGCTGCTCGGCCGCATCCGCCGCGGGGGCGGGTGCCGGGGGCTTCGCACCCGCGCCGGCGTCTTCTGCCGCCTTGGCGCGGGTCTTCGCGCCGCGGTGCGGTGCCAGCACCATCGTCATGTTGCGTCCGTCCTGCTTGGCGGAGGTCTCGACGAAGCCGTACTCGGCGACGTCGGCGCCCAGCCGCTGCAGCAGGCGGTAGCCGAGTTCGGGCCGGGACTGCTCGCGGCCGCGGAACATGATGGTCACCTTGACCTTGGCCCCGGCTTCGAGGAAGCGGACCACGTGGCCCTTCTTCGTCGCATAGTCGTGGTCGTCGATCTTGGGACGCAGCTTCTGTTCCTTGACGACGGTCTGCTGCTGGTTCTTGCGAGACTCGCGCTCCTTTTGAGCCGCCTCGTACTTGTACTTGCCGTAGTCCATAATTTTGCAGACCGGCGGTTTGGCGGTCGGTGCGACTTCGACAAGGTCGAGATCGGCATCCGCGGCGACGCGAAGCGCATCTTCGATGCGCACTATGCCTACCTGCTCCCCGCCCGGGCCGATCAATCGAACCTCAGGTACACGAATGCGCTCGTTGACGCGGATCTCAGTGCTGATGGGACCTCCTTGGGTAGTCTTCGGTCGCGGCCGCCGCAGTGCTCGTCCGGACGCAGCGGCGCTGACCCCACCCACCAGCAAAAAAGCCCTGCATGAAGCAGGGCCCATACCGACCGATCACGGCCTGAACAGCATCAAGCCGCCCGCGCTGTGCGCAGAGCAAGCGGTTCGCACCGCCTGCGACCGGACCACAAGACCTCTTCGGCCCGTGGTGGGAGGGAACTCCACTTGCTGTCCTGGCTCACGCCGGGACGGTCGCACAGGAGAGTCTAGCAGCAGTTCAGCACGGCTTGTGTCCACCGATGCCGCAGACCGATCGCATCTCACATCATGTTCGCGGGATCTCTGCCTATTCTCCCTGGTTATGACCTTGACTGTGCCGCCCGTGCCGCGCTCGCGCAACCGGGCGCCCTCCCGGCTGCACTGGGTGCCCACCGCGGCTGCCTGGGCGGTCGGTGTCGCCGCGGGTTTGTCGCTGCTGGCGAGCATGTCGCCGGTCATCCGGTGGGCGATCCGGGTGCCCCGCGAGTTCATCGACAAATACCTGTTCAACTTCCCCGACACCAGCCTGGCCTGGGCTTTCGTCCTGGCGCTGCTGGCGACCGCGCTCAGCGCGCACAAACGCATCGCCTGGTGGCTGCTGATCGCGAACCTGGTGTTCGCCGGCGGCTGGAATGCCAGCCGCCTGCTCACCGGAACCTCCGACCGCGTCCAGGTCATCGGCGGCGCCGCGGGCCTGGTGCTGCATATGGCCGCGATTGCGGTGCTGGTGGCGGCCCGCAACGAATTCTGGGCCAAGGTGCGCCGCGGCGCGCTGCTGAAGTCCGCCGCGACGCTGGCCGCCGGCTGGGCGGTGGCGATACTGCTGTGCTGGGGGCTCATCGAACTGTTCCCCGGGACGGTGGAGCGGCCGTTGCGGCTGCCCTACGTGGTGAATCGGGTGGTCGGTTTCGGGCTGCTCGAACCGGATCTGTTCCCCAGCAAACCCGACCTGGGGCTGCGCGCGCTGTGCGGGCTGCTCGGGGCGCTGGCCCTGGTCGCCGCGGCCATCGTGCTGTTTTTGTCCCAGCGCTCGGAGAACGCGCTGACCGGCCAGGACGAGTCGGCGATCCGCGGACTGCTCGAGCAGTACGGGCAGAACGACTCGCTGGGGTACTTCGCCACCCGCCGCGACAAGTCGGTGGTGTTCGCCCCCAACGGGCGCGCCGCCGTCACCTACCGGGTGGAGGTGGGTGTCTGCCTGGCCAGCGGCGACCCGGTGGGCGACCCCAGAACCTGGCCGCAGGCCATCAACGCCTGGCTGCGGGTCTGCCGGGACTACGGCTGGGCGCCCGGGGTGATGGGCGCCAGTTTCGCCGGCGCACAAGCGTTCCGGGACGCCGGTCTGAGTGCGCTGGAGTTGGGCGACGAGGCGATCCTGCGGCCCGCGGAGTTCAAGTTGTCCGGCCCGGACATGCGCGGGGTGCGCCAGGCCGTCACCCGCGCCCGCCGGTCGGGCCTGACGGTGCGGATACGCCGGCACGGCGACATCGGCCCCGAGGAGATGGCCCGCGTCATCGAACGCGCCGACGCCTGGCGCGACACCGAGTCCGAGCGCGGCTTCTCCATGGCGCTGGGCCGCCTCGGCGACCCCGCCGACGCCGAGTGCCTGCTGGTCGAGGCGGTCCGGGGCGCCCCCGGCCAGGACAGCGAGGTGGTGGCGATGCTGTCGCTGGTGCCGTGGGGGCACAGCGGGGCGTCCCTGGATCTGATGCGCCGCAGTCCGCAGTCCCCCAACGGCACCATCGAGCTGATGGTCAGCGAACTGGCGCTGCAGGCCGCCACCGTGGGCGTGAACCGGATCTCGTTGAACTTCGCGATGTTCCGGTCCGCGTTCGAACAGGGCGCGCAGCTGGGCGCCGGCCCGGTGCTGCGCCTGTGGCGCCGGCTGCTGATGTTCTTCTCGCGCTGGTGGCAACTGGAGACGCTGTACCGCTCGAACATGAAGTACCGGCCGCAGTGGGTGCCGCGCTACGCCTGCTACGAAGACGCCCGGCTGATCCCCCGAGTCGGCGTCGCCTCGGTGATCGCCGAAGGCTTTCTGGTGCTGCCCTTCTCGCGGCGCAACGAGCAGCACACCGGACACCACTCGGCCGTGCCGGAGCCGTTGGCCGCCGCTGGGCGGCTGCACGACGACGGGACGGCACCGGACTGCCCGGGGTTCGCCGAGCCCGGCCCGCCCCTGCCCCGGGTGCCCGAGCAGGTCCGGGTCCGGATGGCCAAGCTGAAGTCGTTGCAGGACAGCGGTGTCGACGCCTACCCGGTGGGGCAACCACCCAGCCACAGTGTGACCCAGGCGCTGGCCTGCGCCGCCGGGCAGACCGTGTCGGTGGCCGGGCGGGTGTTGCGGATGCGCGACTACGGCGGTGTGCTGTTCGCGCAGCTGCGCGACTGGTCGGGCGAGGTGCAGTTGCTGCTCGACGACGCGGTGCTCGCCGAGGCCGGCGACGCCCGCGCCGCCGACTTCAGTGCCGGAGTGGACCTGGGCGACCTCGTCGAGGCCACCGGCCGGATGGGCCAGAGCCGCAACGGGACGCCTTCGCTGCTGGTGACGCACTGGCGGCTGATCGGCAAATGCCTGCGCCCACTGCCCGACAAGTGGAAGGGCCTGACCGACCCCGAGGCGCGGCTGCGGGCCCGCTACGTCGACCTGGCCGTCAACGCCCAGGCGCGCGAGCTGATCACCGCGCGCAGCAACGTGCTGCGCTCCATTCGAGACACCTTGTTCGCCAAGGGATTCCTGGAGGTCGAGACCCCGATCCTGCAGCAGCTGCACGGCGGGGCCAACGCCCGCCCCTTCGTCACCCACATCAACGCCTACGACCTGGACCTGTATCTGCGGATCGCCCCGGAGCTCTACCTCAAGCGACTGTGCGTGGGCGGCGTGGAGCGGGTGTTCGAGCTGGGCCGGGCGTTTCGCAACGAGGGCGTGGACTACAACCACAACCCGGAGTTCACCCTGCTGGAGGCGTACGCGGCCCACGGCGACTACCTGGCCTGGATCGACGGGGCGCGTGAGCTGATCCAGAACGCCGCGGTGGCGGCCAACGGCGCGCCGGTGGTGATGCGACCGGGACCCGGCGAGAAGCTCGAACCGGTCGACATCTCCGGGATCTGGCCGGTGGTCAGCGTGCACGACGCGGTGTCGGCGGCGCTCGGCGAGCAGATCGACGCCGGCACCGAACTGGGGGCACTGCGCCGGTTATGCGATCGCGCCGGCGTGCACTACCTGCGGCAGTGGGATGCCGGCGCCGTGGTGCTCGAACTCTACGAGCACCTGGTCGAGGCCCGCACCGAGCAGCCCACCTTCTACATCGACTTCCCCACCTCGGTCTCGCCGCTGACCCGGCCGCACCGCAGCAAGCCCGGCGTTGCCGAGCGGTGGGACCTGGTGGCGTGGGGCGTGGAACTGGGCACCGCCTACAGCGAACTCACCGACCCGGTGGAGCAGCGGCGGCGGCTGCACCAGCAGTCGCTGCTGGCCGCCGGCGGCGACCCGGAGGCGATGGAACTCGACGAGGACTTCCTGGCGGCCATGGAGTACGCGATGCCGCCGACCGGCGGGCTGGGCATGGGCGTGGACCGCGTCGTCATGCTCATCACCGGGCACAGCATCCGCGATACGCTGCCGTTCCCGCTGGCCAAACCCCGCTAGCCATAACGCGGTCCATCATGGATGGGGTGATCCTGTCCAGTGGCGAACACACCTCGCTGATGCACGGCTGGGTCCCGGTCACGGTGCAGGCGGCTGCGGTGGCGATGCTGGTGCTGGCCCTCGCCCGCCAACGCCGGAGCCGGCTGTGGCGGCTGCCCGTGAGCGGCGGCGTCGGGCTGCTGGCGGCGGGTTGCGCGTACTGGTTTGTCACCGACGACGGGCTGTCCGGCCAGCCGCCACCGGCGACCCTGTGGCTGTGGATCGCGTTGGCCGGCACTGCCGCGGCGCTGCTGGTTCTGGGTTGGCGCGGTGCGGCCTGGTGGCGCCGTGGCGTGTCCCTGCTGGCGGTACCGCTGTGCCTGACGAGTGCGGCATTGACCCTCAACACGTGGGTCGGTTACTTCCCGACCGTGCAGAGCGCCTGGAGCGATCTGACGGCCGGGCCGCTGCCCGACCAGAGTGACCTGGCCACGGTGCATGCGATGGCCGGCTCGGGCGCGATGCCGGCACGGGGCCGGGTACTGCAGGTGGCGATTCCCGCCGACGCCTCACATTTCCGGCATCGCGGCGAACTGGTGTACCTGCCCCCGGCGTGGTTCGCCCCCAGCCCGCCGCCGGCGCTGCCCGCGGTGATGATGATCGGCGGCGAGTTCAACACCGCCTCGGACTGGCTGCGCTCCGGGGGTGCGATCGCCGCCGTCGACGACTTCGCCGCCGCCCACCACGGCAACGCACCGGTACTGGTGTTCGTCGACTCCGGCGGCTCCTTCAACAACGACACCGAATGCGTCAACGGCCCGCGCGGCAACGCCGCCGACCATCTGACCGAAGACGTGGTGCCGTATCTGGTCTCGCACTTCGGGGTGCAGCCGTCGCACTGGGGTGTGGTCGGCTGGTCCATGGGCGGCACCTGCGCGGTGAACCTGACCGCGATGCACCCCGACGAGTTCAGTGCCTTTGTCGACATCGCCGGTGATCTGGGCCCCAACGCGGGAACCCGCGCCCAGACCATCAGCCGGCTGTTCGGCGGCAGCGCCGCTGCCTGGGCGGCGTTCGATCCCTCGACGGTGATCGCCGACCACGGTCGCTATGACGGCGTCTCGGGGTGGTTCGCCGTCGACAGCAGCGCCACCATGTCCGATACCGGTGGTCAGCTGGCCGCCGCGAAGACGCTGTGCGCGCTGGGACGGGCCAACGGCATCGACTGCGCGGTGATCGCCGAACCGGGCCGGCATGACTGGCCGTTCGCCGGCAGGGTGTTCGGCCACGCCCTGCCCTGGCTGGCCGGCCGGCTGGGCACGCCGGGGGTGGCGCCGATTCCCCTCCCGGCCTCGACCACCGACTCCGGGCCGACGCCGGCCCGCCACGTCGAGCCGGGAGGCAGCCGGCGGTAACGTGGCCACCATGGGTGACGATCCGAACGACCCACAGCCCGACACCGGCTACGACGCCGGCGGCGTGCCGACGTTCGACTCCGTGCGCGAGAAGATCGAGCGCCGCTACGAGACCTCTGTCGGCGCCCAGGAGCTGGATGCCGAGACACCCGAGGGCCGCACCGTCGAGAAGCAGTTCGAGGACCGCCAGCGCGCGGCCGCCGAGAAGCTGGAGCAGATCCGCAGATCGATGCACGAGGGTGAGCACTGACCGGTGCGGAGCTTCACCGTCGCCGAACGGCGGAACCGTTTGGCGCGCAGACATTTTCTTGCCCCCGGTACCGCTGATGCGCCGATAGACCGGATCGCCGCAACGCTGGTCGGGTTGCACGCCACCGATCCCGCGACCCCCTACCTGTCACTGTGGGCGCGGAATCCGGAATTCACCGTGGCGGACCTGAACGACGCCCTCTACGAAAAGCTTTCCCTGGTGAAGCATCTGGCGATGCGCCGCACACTGTGGGTGCTCAGTCCCGCTGATCTGCCCGCCGTGCAGGCGGCGGCCAGCGATCGGGTGGCCGATGCCGAACGGCGCCGGCTGATCGCCGATGTGGTCAAGGCCGGCGTCGCGCCGGACGGCGCGGAGTGGCTGGCCAGGGCCACCGCCGCTGTCCTGGAGCACCTCGAGCAGCACGGCCACGCCAGCAGCGCCGAGCTGCGCGCGGCCCTGCCCGAACTGGCCGGCACCTACGATCCCGCCCCGGGAAAGTCCTACGGCGGCCAGACCCATCTCGCGCCGCGCGCGCTGACGGTGCTGGGCGCGCAGGGCCATATCGTGCGCGGGCCCAACGACGGCGGATGGACCTCGTCACGACCGCGGTGGGCGACCACGGCCAGCCGGCTCGGCGGTTCCGGCGCCCCGCTGCCCGCCGAACCCGCCCAGGCCCAGCTGATCCGAACCTGGCTGCGCGCGTTCGGCCCGGCCACCGCTGAAGACATCAAGTGGTGGTTCGGCACCACCAAGACGGTGGTCCGCCGGGCATTGGGCGAGATCGGCGCCGTCGATGTCGACCTGCACGGCACGCCCGGCTATGCGCTGGCCGATGACCTCGAACCCGAACCCGATGCCGAGCCCTGGGGCGCACTGCTGCCGGGCCTCGACGTCACCACGATGGGCTGGTATCACCGCGAGTGGTACCTGGGTGAGCACCGCGGCCAGCTCTTCGACAGGAACGGCAACGCCGGGCCCACGGTGTGGTGGAACGGCCGCATCGTCGGCGGCTGGTATCAGAATCCGGCCGCCGAGGTACAGCTGCAGCTGCTGGAGGATCCGGGCCGGGCGGCCCGCTCCGTGCTGGAGAAGCGGGCGCGCGAACTCACCACCTGGCTGGACGGCGTGCGGGTGCCCCCGCGGTTCCCCTCGCCGCTGGTGAAGGCGGCAGCAGGCGCTACTGCGGCAAAGCGCTGAACTGCTTCTTGAGCATCGCGTATCCCCAGCCCAGTACCAGCCAGGGCGCGATCAACCACGGACCGTTCAGCAGAATGAATTTGACGCCCAGATCCATGAAGCTGTCGGTATTGATCGACGGGAAGCCGGCGATGATCTCGGTGCCATAGTAATACCAGGTCAGGACGGTATGCGTGACGGCCGTCGACATCACCAGCAGGGTTCCCCGGTAGTCGGTGAACTTGGACCGAAACAGCAGGACGAGCCCGGTGACGCCCACGCAGGCGTTGATCACCGACAGCACTTCGATCATCAAGAAGTTGGGTTCGGCGTGCAGATAGCGCAGGTCGCCACCGTCGATGTAGTTCCACCAGGGATACGCCCACGCCGCATCGCGCGCCCCGGCGATGGCCTTGTGCAAAATCAGCCAGCCGAGTTCCCAGCTGAGATGCGTTGTGTAGGAGCAGATCACGAACGGCAGAACCACCGCCTGGAGGCGTTGGAATCGGGTCCACGTCCGAAGCGACGGTATCGGCAGGAATGCCGCAAAGATGCCCAGGAAGTAGGCAGCGGTCGCCTGCACGACCATCGCGTCGGCGATGAAGGGACGGTCCACGCCGCTGTGAAACGCCAAGTAGCTGTACACCGGAAACGCCAGCGCCAGCGAGCCGAACGCCACGGTCCAGATGATGCGCAGTCCGCGCGACCGCGGAAGTGTCATCGAGGTCGGCGGCGATGGTTCCCGGCTCAGCTCAGTGGTCGCCATCGGCGCACCTTCCCCAGTTCCCGATCGAGCTATGGAGTAATGATGACTCTGTTGACCAGAATCACGATTACTGTGGCACGGTAGCACCTCGTGGACACTGCGCCAACGGTCGATCGAGAGCAGGGGGCGGCCATGGAAACGAACCGATCCACGCCACCGGTCGCCGACATGGCCGACGCCCGCAGGGCCATGTACCAACGGCAGATCGTGGCCGCGGCCGAGTACGAGTTCAGTCGCGCCGGCTTCGCCGCCGCACGGGTGAGCGACATCGCCAAGACCGCTGGGGTGTCCTTGGCGACGGTCTACAAGCACTTCGGCGGCAAAGACGAGATCTGGGATGCCCTCAACGCCGCGCGCATGCAGGAGTTCGTCGCCGCCGTGCGCTTACGCACCGACGAAGTCGACTCCCCGCTGGAGGCGATCCTGGTCGGAGCGCGCGCCGAGGTTGAGTTCTTCGCAGCACACCCGCACTTTCTGCAGCTGCACATCAATGAGGGACTGAGCTGGGCATCGGCCTCGTCCGAACTGGGCCGAGGGGGGCAACGCGCAGCGTGGCGAACCGGGATGGACATGATCACCCGAGCAGCCGAGATCGCGGTGCAAGCTGGTCAGATCACCCACCTGCCGCCGCGAATCGCTGCGGCACTGGTCATCTCGGCCGTGCAGATTTGGCTCACCGACTGGGTCTGTGCGGGCAAGACGGAGCCGGTAGAGGCTGTTGCCGACGCTGTCGTGCGGCACCTGCGCGTCAGCCTGGGCGCTGCGCCGGCTTAGCGAGCACAGGCCCTAGGCGCTGGCCTTACGCCGCCGTTTGACGACCTTGGCGGGTTTGGCCGGCGGACCGAGGATTTCGGCGAGGAACTTGCCGGTGTAGCTCTCCGGCACCGCCATCACGTCCTCCGGTGTGCCGGTGGCCACCACGGTCCCTCCCCCGGCGCCGCCCTCGGGACCCATGTCGATGATCCAGTCGGCGGTCTTGATGACGTCCAGGTTGTGCTCGATGACGATCACCGTGTTGCCCTTGTCCACCAGGCCGTTGATGACACCGAGCAGCTTGGCGATGTCCTCGAAATGCAGCCCGGTGGTGGGCTCGTCGAGGATGTAGACGGTGCGGCCGGTGGAGCGCTTCTGCAGTTCCGAGGCCAGCTTGACGCGCTGCGCCTCACCGCCGGACAGCGTGGGCGCCGGCTGGCCCAGCCGCACGTACCCCAGACCGACGTCGACCAGGGTGCGCA
Source organism: Mycobacterium sp. UM_Kg1 (assembly GCF_000972925.1). NCBI lineage: Bacteria > Bacillati > Actinomycetota > Actinomycetes > Mycobacteriales > Mycobacteriaceae > Mycobacterium > Mycobacterium sp. UM_Kg1. The sequence goes on from NZ_JRMK01000041.1 coordinate 14,807, forward strand.
GATAGCGGTGGATTCCGGTGATGGGCTCGAAGAACTCCGCCGCCTCTTCGATGGACATGTCCAGCACTTCGGCGATGGTCTTGCCCTTGTAGTGCACCTCCAGGGTTTCCCGGTTGTAGCGGGCGCCGTGGCAGACCTCGCAGGGCACATAGACATCCGGCAGGAAGTTCATCTCGATCTTGATGGTGCCGTCGCCGGTGCACGCCTCGCAGCGACCGCCTTTGACGTTGAAGGAGAACCGGCCGGGCTGGTAGCCGCGGACCTTGGCCTCGGTGGTGGCGGCGAACAGGGTGCGGATCTTGTCGAACACCCCGGTGTAGGTGGCCGGGTTGGAGCGCGGTGTGCGCCCGATCGGCGACTGGTCCACCCGGACCAGCTTGTCCAGGTGATCGAGACCGGTGATCCGGGTGTGGCGGCCCGGCACCAGCCGCGCGCCGTTGAGCTTGTTGGCCAGCACCGTGGCCAGAATGTCGTTGACCAGGGTCGACTTGCCTGAGCCCGACACTCCGGTGACCGCGGTGAGCACGCCGAGCGGAAACGCCACGTCGACGCCGGACAGGTTGTGCTCGCGCGCACCGACCACGCCGAGCTGCCGTTTGGGATCGACTTTGCGGCGCGCCTGCGGCACCGCAATGCTTTTCGCCCCGGACAGGTACGCCCCGGTGATGGAGTCGGCGTTGGTCAACAGGTCGCGGTAGGGCCCGCTGTGCACGATCCTGCCGCCGTGCTCTCCGGCGGCCGGACCGATGTCGACGATCCAGTCGGCGTGCGCGATGGTGTCCAGGTCGTGTTCGACGACGATCAGGGTGTTGCCCAGGTCGCGGAGCCGGACCAGGGTGTCGATCAGCCGGCGGTTGTCGCGCTGATGCAGCCCGATGGACGGCTCGTCGAGCACGTAGAGCACCCCGACCAGGCCCGAACCGATCTGGGTGGCCAACCGAATGCGTTGCGCCTCACCACCCGACAACGTTCCGGCGGCCCGGGACAGGGTCAGATACTCCAGGCCGACGTCGAGCAGGAAGCTCAGCCGGGACTGGATCTCTTTGAGGACCTGACCGGCGATGGCCTGCTCCCGCGGACCCAGCGTCAGCGCGTTGAGGAAGTCCGCGCAGTCCGCGATGGACAGATCACACACCTGCGCAATGGATTTGCTGCCGTAGTCTCCGGCGGCCAGCGTCACCGCGAGGATCTCCGGCTTGAGCCGGGTGCCGGCACATTCCGGGCAGGGCACATCCCGCATGAATCCCGCGTAGCGGTCCTTCATCTGCTCGGACTCGGTCTGCTCCATCTTGCGCTGCAGGAACGCCATCACACCTTCGAAATCGGTGTAGTAGGAGCGGGTGCGGCCGTAGCGGTTGCGGTAGCGCACGTGCACCTGCTCGTCGGACCCCTCCAAGATGGCCTTGCGGGCCTTGGCCGGCAGTTTGCGCCACGGAGTGTCGACGTCGAAGCCCATCGCCTCACCGAGGCTGGCCATCATCCGGGTGAAGTACTCACTGGTGGGCCCCATCGACCACGGCACCACCGCGCCCTCGGCCAGGGTGCGCTCCGGGTCGGGCACCACCAGGTCGGCGTCGACCTCCTTGCGGATGCCCAGGCCGGCGCATTCCGGGCAGGCGCCGTAGGGCGAGTTGAAGGAGAACGACCGGGGCTCCAGGTCGTCGACGGACAGCGGGTGTGCGTTGGGGCAGGCGAGCTTCTCGGAGAACCGCTGCTCGCGGTGGGGATGGTCGTCTTCGCGGTCGACGAACTCCAGCACCACGATCCCGTCGGCCAGGCCCAGCGCGGTCTCCACCGAATCCGTGAGCCGCTGCTTGGCCGACTCCTTGACGGTGAGCCGATCCACCACGACGTCGACGTCGTGCTTCTCCTGCTTCTTGAGCTTGGGCGGGTCGGTCAGCGAGTGAACCACCCCGTCGACCCGCACCCGGCTGTAACCCTGGGTGTTCAGCTTCTCGAAGAGGTCGGCGAACTCCCCCTTACGGGTGCGCACCACCGGGGCCAGCACCTGGAACCGCAGCCCCTCGTCCATGGCCAGCACCTGGTCGACGATCTGCTGCGGGGTCTGGCGGGCGATCCGCTCGCCACAGACCGGGCAGTGCGGGGTGCCGGCCCGCGCGTACAGCAGCCGCAGGTAGTCGTAGACCTCGGTGATGGTGCCGACCGTCGAGCGCGGGTTGCGGTTGGTGGACTTCTGGTCGATGGACACCGCCGGCGACAGACCCTCGATGAAGTCGACGTCGGGCTTGTCCATCTGGCCCAGGAACTGGCGGGCGTACGCCGACAACGACTCGACATAGCGGCGCTGGCCCTCGGCGAAGATGGTGTCGAAGGCCAGCGAGGACTTGCCCGATCCCGACAGCCCGGTGAACACGATCAGCGCGTCACGCGGCAGGTCGAGGTCCACACCCCGCAGGTTGTGTTCACGCGCGCCCTTGACGATCAGCCGGTCAGCCACGGGTCCATGCTAGGTGGCTCTACCGACACCCAGCTCAGGGCCAGTACCGTGACGGTCATGACGTCTGAGATCTCGGTCACCGACACCTACACCGGACACGTCGAACCCGGAACCGCCGCCCGCCGCACCCTGCCCGGGGCGACCATCGTCAAAGCCTCGGTGGGGCCGATGGACAACAACGTCTACTTGGTGACCTGCACCCACACCGGCAAGACGCTGCTGATCGACGCAGCCAACGACGCCGAGCAGCTGGTGGCGCTGGTGCGCGAGCAGGCCCCGGACGTGGCGCTGATCGTCACCAGCCACCAGCACTACGACCACTGGCAGGCCCTGACCGCGGTGGCCGAGGCGACCGGCGCCCCGACCGCCGCCCACGCCCTGGACGCCGACCCGCTGCCGGTGAAGCCGGACCGCATTCTGGCCGACGGTGACACCGTGACCGTCGGGGATCTGACGTTCGACGTGATCCATCTGCAGGGGCACACCGAGGGGTCGGTGGCCCTGGCGTTCGACGGCGCCGCCAGCGGCGGCGTCACCCAGCTGTTCACCGGCGACTGCCTGTTTCCGGGCGGAGTCGGAAAGACCTGGCAGCCCGGCGATTTCGAGCGCCTGCTCGGCGACGTGAGCCGCAAGGTGTTCGACCGGTACGGCGACGAGACCGTGGTCTATCCCGGGCACGGCGATGACACGACGCTGGGCGCCGAGCGTCCGCACCTGGCGGAGTGGCGGGAACGGGGCTGGTGAGCTCGGGCGGCGGTCAGCGAGGCTCGACGCAGGAGAGCCGAAGCTGGTCCGCCGTGTTGGTCCCAGCCTAGCCCGTGGTGTGGACGATCAGCACGTCGATCTTGGAGCGGCGCGACACGTTGGCCGGCACCGAACCGAGCAGCCGGCCGGCGATGGTGCTCAACCCGACGTTGCCGACCACCAGCAGGTCGGCCTTGACGTCCTCGGCCAGCTCCACCAGCGCGTCGACCGGAGCGCCGACCACGGCCCGCTCCTCCACCTCATAGGCGCCGGCGGCGATGGCCCGCTCCTTGGCCTCTTTGAGGATCGCGTAGATCGGAGCGTTGCCGGAGGCCTTGTAGCCCTCGTCCTTGAGCGCGTCGGCGGCGCGGGGGTCGTCGGCGTGCGGCAGGTAGGCGGTGGCGATGATCACCTTCGCGCCCTCGCCGGACGCCAAGTGGGCCGCGCGGTCGACGGCACGCAGCGACGAGTCCGAGCCGTCCGTACCGACCACCACGGTCTTGTAGCCGCTCATGGGTAACCCTCCCGGTGCATAGTCGCCATAGTTCGCTTAAGAAGCCATGGCGACACTAACCCGTCGATGCCCCGATTGGGGGCGATTGGCGTCACATGTCGCCTGCGCCGCGGGTCACACAGGCCGCTGACCTGCCCGGAAGAACGGCCAGACGGGCCCGTGACGTAGCTGACACGGCGCGCGAAACAGGTAGCGTGGACGGCATAACCGTCACCGCTACCGACAGCGCACGCCGTTGAGCCAGGTCCTGACCCCGGCGCCGGTGGGTACCGAACCGGGCCCGTCGCCGCAGCCGCCGCGTTCGGCGGATGCGGCCCTGATCGCTGTTGCCGCAACGGTGATCAGCGCCGCCGGCGCCAGCCGGCCGTCCATGTGGTTCGACGAGGCCGCGACCATCTCGGCGGCCACCCACCGAACGCTTCCCGAACTGTGGCGGCTGCTGACCCATATCGACGCGGTACACGGCCTGTACTACCTGTTCATGCACGGCTGGTTCGCGGTCTTCCCCGCAACCGAATTCTGGGCCCGGCTGCCCAGCAGCCTGGCGGTGGGTGCCGGCGCCGCCGGCGCAGTGGTGCTGACGCGCCGGTTCGCGGGCCGGCCGGTATCGCTGTGCGCCGGTGCGCTTTACGCGATACTGCCCCGGCTGACGTGGGCCGGGGTCGAGGCGCGTCCGTATGCGTTCTCGGCGATGGCCGCGGTCTGGCTCACCGTGCTGTGGGTGCGGGCGATCCGGCGCAACAGCGCGCAGCTGTGGGTGGGTTACGGGCTGGCCCTGGTGGGGGCGACGCTGCTCAACACGTTCACCGTGCTCATGGCGGCGGTGCACGCGGCGACGCTGGCGGCGCTGGGGGCCGACGTTGCGGCCAAGCGCCGCTGGGCGATGGCGACCGGCGGCGCGCTGGCCGCGGCGGCGCCCTTCCTGTGGTTCAGCCAGGGGCAGATCCGGCAGGTCGCCTGGATCAGCCCGCTGAGCCCGCACACCGTGGCCGAGATCGTCGGGCAGCAATACTTCGACAAGAGTGTGCCGTTCGCCATCGCGGCATGGCTGCTGCTGGCCGCCGCCGTGGTGGCCGTTGCCACCGGTGCGCGCCGAAAGCTCGCCGAGGACACCCGTCGGCTGGCGGTGCTGTGCGGGGCCTGGATGGTGATACCGACCGCGGCGGCGGTGGTCTATTCGGCGGCGGTGAAACCCATTTACTACCCGCGATATCTGATCAGCACAGCGCCGGCGATGGCGATCGCGCTGGCCATCGCCGTCACCACGATCGCCACCTCACGCCGCACGGTCATCACGCTCGTCACCCTGCTCGCTGTCACCGCGGCCCCCAATTACGTTGTCAATCAACGTGAGCGCTACACCAAAGAAGGCTGGGACTACAGTGCGGTGGCCGACGTGATCGTCGAGCATGCCCAGCCCGGGGATTGTCTGCTGATCGACAACACCACCCGATGGTTGCCCGGGCCGATCCGGGCGTTGCCGGCGGGCCGTCCCGAGTCGTTCGCGAAGCTGACCGACCCCGGCCTGGGACCGCACCGCCAGACGTTGGGCCGCCTGTGGGACGGACACCTGGGCGTGGGGGCCTTGCACGACGAACTCGACCGGTGCCCGGTCATCTGGACGATCACCGACCACGATCGCGCCCTGCCGGCCCATCAGGCGGCGGTGGTGCTACCGGCAGGCCGCCGGTTCGCCCGCACCCCCGACGGGCAGATGCTGCATTCGCTGGGATTTCGGGTCGTCGAACGCTGGCAGTTCACCTACTCCCAGGTGATCAAGTCCAGCCGGTGAGCCTCACGCGACGCCCCGGCTGGCCCGCACAGCGGCCACGCACCCCAGCACGGCGAGCACGGCGAAGATCGCGAACAGCCAGCGCGCCGCGGGCTGGCCGGTACTCATCGCGGTGTTGACCACCAGGCCGGCGAATCCGGCCCCGAACGCCCCGCCGATCAACTGGACGGTGTTGATGGCCGCGGCGGCGGTCCCGCCCTCGGCCGGATCGTCGACGCAGCTCATCGCCCACGCCGACAGATGCGGCCAGCCGGCCCCCACCCCGATCCCGACCACCAGCAGTGCCAGCGCCCAGATCGCAGCGACGGCGGTCGGGTCGTAGTGGTTCATCCGGGCGAACGCGACCACCGTCAGGCCCGCCGCCATCACCAGCGGCGCGCTGATCACCAAGCCGATCACCACCCGCGCCCGGCTCACCGATGCGCTGGCGATCTCACTGAACGTCCACCCGGTCGACAGGGCCGCCCCCAGGAAGCCGGCCATCACCGGGGGCAGATGAGCCAGCCGCTGGCCCAGCAGCGGGATGTACAGGTTGGCCTTGGTGGTGGCCATCAGCAGGCCGAGGGTCAGGTAGATCCACTTCTCCCGGCCGGGATGGAACGCGCTGGGCGGCAGCACCGCCGCCGGGGAGCGCCGGTCCACCACCAGGAACACCATCAGCAGAACGGCGCCGACCAGCAACAGCCCCGCCGCCGCCCGCAGGCTGTGCGGCAGCTGCGCGACACTGACCGCCAGCGCCGCCCCGCCCAGCAACACCAATGACCGGATCGGGATCTTCGCGGGCTCGCCGCGGTGGCCGCTGCCGCCGGCGGTCAGCACCGTGCCGACGCCCACCGCCATCGCCACGGTCAGCATCGCCATCACCCCGAACGCCCAGCGCCACACCCCGAACTGGGCGAACAAGCCGCCGGCCGCCGGGCCGACCAGGGTGCCCACCCCCCACATGGCCGACACCAGACCGGAGGCCCGGGTCCACAGCCAGCTGGGCAGCACGGCGTTGATCAGCGCGTAGCCGAGGCCGGCCAGTAAGCCGCCGCCCATGCCCTGCAGGGTGCGGCCGATCAACAGGATTTCCATGTGGGGCGCCAGTGCGCACACCACGGTGCCCAGGCCGAAGGCGAGCAGGCCCAGCAGGTACGACGTGCGGGAGCCCAGCCGGACCAGCACCGTGTTGGCCGCGGCCGCGGCGATCACCGAGCCGACCAGATACAGGGTGGTCACCCAGGCGTAGAACCGCTCGCCGCCGATGTCCTTGAAAGTGCTGGGCAGCAGGCTGATGGTCAGGAACTCGTTGGTGGCGTACAGCGCGACGCCGCCGGCCAGCACCGCCGACGTTCCCCGATAGCGCCGACCGAGCAACTCCCGCCAGCTGCCAGTGCTGACCGCGGAGTCGCGCGTCACCGCTTCAGTCAGTTCCCCCACCACCGCTTGCAGTCAATCACGGATCGCCGGGCCACGCTCGAGGCGGCGGGCCGGCGTCGCCGTCACTTGATGCCGGCCGCGTCCATGCCGCGCAACTCCTTCTTGAGGTCGGCGATCTCGTCGCGAATCCGGGCGGCCAGCTCGAACTGCAGGTCACGCGCCGCGTTCATCATCTGCTCGGTGAGGTCCTTGACCAGGTCCGCCAGCTCGGCCCGCGGCATGTTGGCGGTGTCGCGGCCCTCGATGATCCCGGCGCTGACCGCCCGGCCGGGCTCGACCTGAGCGCGCCGCCCCCGCGAGGCGTTGCGGCCCGAGCCGGCGACCTCGACGGCCTCGGTGTCTTCGACCTCCCGGTACACCTGGTCGAGGATGTCGGCGATCTTCTTGCGCAACGGCTGCGGGTCGATGCCGTGCTCTTCGTTGTAGGCGACCTGCTTGGCCCGACGGCGCTCGGTTTCGTCGATGGCCTCCCGCATCGAGTCGGTGATCTTGTCGGCATACATGTGCACCTCGCCGGAGACGTTGCGGGCGGCACGGCCGATGGTCTGGATCAGGCTGCGGGTGGAGCGCAGGAAACCCTCCTTGTCGGCGTCGAGGATCGCCACCAGCGACACCTCGGGCAGGTCCAGGCCCTCGCGCAGCAGGTTGATGCCGACCAGCACGTCGTAGTCGCCGAGCCGCAGTTGGCGCAGCAACTCCACCCGGCGCAGGGTGTCGACCTCGGAGTGCAGGTAGCGCACCCGGATCCCCATCTCGAGCAGGTAGTCGGTGAGGTCCTCGGCCATCTTCTTGGTCAGGGTGGTCACCAGCACCCGCTCGTCGGCCTCGGTGCGCTGCCGGATCTCGGCGATCAAATCGTCGATCTGGCCCTTGGTGGGCTTCACCACGACTTTGGGGTCCACCAGGCCGGTCGGGCGGATCACCTGCTCCACGAACTCGCCGGCGCTCTGGCCCAGCTCGTAGGGTCCCGGGGTGGCCGACATGTAGACGGTCTGCCCGATCCGGTCGGCGAACTCCTCCCAGGTCAGGGGCCGGTTGTCGCAGGCCGAGGGCAACCGGAAACCGAACTCCACCAGGTTGCGCTTCCGCGACATGTCGCCCTCGTACATCCCGCCGATCTGCGGCACGGTGACGTGCGACTCGTCGATGATGAGCAGGAAATCTTCCGGGAAGTAGTCCAGCAGGGTGGCCGGCGGCGTGCCGGCTCCGCGCCCGTCGATATGGCGCGAGTAGTTCTCGATGCCCGAACAGAAGCCGACCTGCCGCATCATCTCGATGTCGTAGCTGGTGCGCATGCGCAACCGCTGGGCTTCCAGCAGCTTGCCCTGACCCTCCAGCTCCTCGAGCCGGACGGCCAGCTCATGCTCGATGGTCGAGATGGCCTGCGACATCCGCTCCGGGCCGGCGACGTAGTGGGTGGCCGGGAAGATGCGCAGTGAGTCGACTTTGCGGACCACGTCGCCGGTGAGCGGGTGCAGGTAGTACAGCGCCTCGATCTCGTCGCCGAAATACTCGATGCGAACGGCCAGCTCCTCATAGGAGGGGATGATCTCGACGGTGTCGCCGCGTACCCGGAAGGAACCGCGGGTGAACGCCATATCGTTGCGGGTGTACTGCACGTCGACCAGCAGCCGCAGCAGACCGTCACGCGGTACCTCCGCGCCGACCTGCAGTTCCACCGAGCGATCCAGGTAGGACTGCGGGGTGCCCAGGCCGTAGATGCACGACACCGAGGCCACCACCACGACGTCGCGCCGGGACAGCAGGCTCGACGTCGCCGAGTGACGCAGCCGCTCCACGTCGTCGTTGATCGAGCTGTCCTTCTCGATGTAGGTGTCGGTCTGCGCGATATAGGCTTCCGGCTGGTAGTAGTCGTAGTAGGAGACGAAGTATTCGACCGCGTTGTGCGGCAACATCTCTCGCAGCTCATTGGCCAACTGCGCGGCCAGCGTCTTGTTCGGGGCCATCACCAGGGTGGGCCGCTGCAGACGCTCGATCAGCCAGGCCGCGGTGGCCGACTTGCCGGTACCGGTGGCGCCCAGCAGCACCACGTCTTTCTCCCCGGAGGTGATCCGGCGTTCCAGTTCGGCGATGGCGGCCGGCTGGTCACCGGCGGGCTGATATTCGCTGACGACCTCGAACCGGCCACCGTCGCGGACGATACCTTCGACGGCGTCGGCGGCGGGCCGGTACTCCGAATGCGCGACGATGGGGTGTTCGGTTGCGAATGCCACGCAGACCAGAGTAGGCCGCGCCTCCGACAGCGCCAGCCGGCGCGAACGGCCCAGGAAGGAGGGCGTCGCGGTGCATCCGCCCAAGGAAGAGACCTTCGACGTGTCCGGCTACACCAACACCGACCCGAAAGGGGTGGTGCGCGCCGTCGACGTGTACACCGTGCACCCGTGGGGCCTGTACATGGCGCGCCCCACCCCCGGCCGGGCCCAGTTCCACTACCTGGAGTCCTGGCTGCTTCCCGGCCTGGGCCTGCGGGCCAGCGTCTTCCACTTCAATGCCGGGCACGAGCACGAGCAGGACTTCTACCTCGACATCGGCGAATACACCGCCGGTCCCGCGATCTGGCACTCCCGGGATCACTATCTGGACCTGGTGGTCCGCACCGGGGCCGGGGTCGAGCTCACCGACACCGACGAGCTGATGGCCGCCGTGGGCGAGGGCCTGTTGAGCCGGCACGACGCCGAGCGCGCGGTGCTGCGGGCGGTGGCCGCGGTGGACGGCCTGGCCCGCAACGGCTACGACCTGCAGCGCTGGCTGGGCGGCCTGGGCATGCCGGTGACCTGGCGCGGAAGTTCCGAGGCCGGCAGCGCGACAGACCGATGAGGTCCGGGGTTGCGGCCAGACCACGCTAAAATCCGCTGATATGAACGCCAAACTGCGAATCGGTGTCGCCGCCGCGACGATCGCGGCCCTGTTCGGGTGCGGTCAGCTGATCCCGGTACCGGCGGCAGCCGCCGACGAACTGCACAACGTGACCTACATCGCCAAGGTCGACGCCTGGTCCAGCGGCAACGTGGTCACCTTCATGCGCAACGACTACGAGACCGCCAGCGCGGACCTCGACGCGTTCGGCAGCCCGTTCGAGGCCAACACCGTGATGACCGACCCCAGCAAGGCGGGGATGGTGATCCGGCTGCGCTTCCCGACCACCGCAACGGTGCACTGCGAGATCAAGGTCGACGAGGTCACCACGGTCAAGAGCTCACGCTTCATCAACACCTGGGGCAACACCAATGACCCCCACACCGGTGCGATGCTCTGCGGGGCCCTGATCAGCAGCATGGCCTGACCGCAGGCCGCAGGTAGCGAACGCCGAGGACCTACAGGCGCCATCCGGTGTCGTCGGCCCAGGCCCACGCCTGCCGGTAGGCGGTGTCGAACCAGGCTTCCTTGACCTTGGCGTATGCCGGTAGCCCGCCGTCGATCCCGGCCTGTTCGGCCTCGCGCTTGACGGCCAGGTACTCGGCGCGGGCGTCGGCGTCGGCCGACAGCCAGGCCGGAAACAGCAGGGCGAACTGCTGATTGGGCCAGCCCTGCACCCGGATATGGACGTTGGTGGCTCGCCCCGGGTCGGCTGAGGCGTGAATGCGCTTGCGCCACAAGGCCGGGTCCTCGGCGTGATCGAACTCGGCGACCGTGCTGCGGGCATCGGGCCTGCCGTTGTCGGCGGTGATGTCCGCCAGCCGGGGATAGCCGGCGTTCAGCAGGGATTCGGCCAGTTCGTCGGCCACCGCCAGGGATTGCACCGTGACCTGCACATCGATGACGTCTCGGGCTTCCAGGGCCTCCGGCCCCCGCACCGCGGTCGAGCCGATGTGGTCGACGCGGGTCGCCCGGTGCCCGCAGGCGGTGCGCACCCGTGCCAGGATTCGTTGCGCCTGGTCGGCCCAGGTGGGATCGGCCGGCATCAGCCGTGTCGGTGACGGCACGGTCGTGCGGCTGCTCAGGTTGTGCGCGAACGGCAGGATGCGCTGCTCCCACAGCTCGAGCGCCTGGGCGGCCAGGTCTTCCGGGCTGCCGGAGTTGTCCAGCCAGACGTCGGCGACGTCGCGCCGCTCGGGCTCGGTGGCCTGCGCGGCGATCCGGGCCCGCGCGTCGGCCTCGGACATCCCGCGGATCTCGGTCAGCCGGGCCAGGCGGGTCTCGACGTCGGCGTGCACCACGACCACCAGCGGGAACAGCGGGGCCATCTGCGACTCGACCAGCAGCGGGATGTCCTCGACGATCACCGCATCGCGGCCGGCGGCCTCGATCAGCTCCGCCCGGCGGTGCGCCACCAAGGGGTGCACGATGCCGTTGAGCGTGGCCCGCTTGTCATCGTCGCTGAAGGCGATCGCTGCCAGCGCCGGACGATCCAGGGCGCCGTCGGGCAGCAAGATCCCCGGCCCGAAGGCCTCGACCAATTTGGCCAGGCCTTCGGTGCCGGGTTCAACGACCTCACGGGCGATGACGTCACCGTCGACGATGACGCCACCGCCCCGGCTGAAGGTAGCCGACACTGTCGACTTCCCGGCGCCGATACCGCCGGTCAGACCGATACGCAGCATCTGCGCCCCTTCGGTTGGGCGCGCGCTAGGCGCTGTTGCCGGCGAGCTTCTCCCGCAGCGCGGCGAGCTGCTCGTCGCTGGCCAGCGAACCGCCGGCCGGAGCCTCGTCGCGGTGCGAGCCGTTGGCGCCCGAGCGGGACTCGGCGTGCTCGGCAGCGGCGAACTTCTCCATCTGCGCGGTGTGCATCTTGTGCCGGCGCTCGGCCTCGGCGTAGCGGGCCTCCCACTCGGTGCGCTGCTTGTCGAAACCTTCGATCCACTCGTTGGTCTCGGCGTCGAAGCCCTCGGGGAAGATGTAGTTGCCCTGCTCGTCGTAGCTGTCGGCCATGCCGTACTTCGAGGGGTCGAACTCCTCGGTGTAGTCCTCGTTGGCCTGCTTGAGGCTCAGCGAGATCCGGCGGCGGTCCAGGTCGATGTCGATGACCTTGACCATGGCGTCGTCGCCGACGGCGACCACCTGGTCCGGCACCTCGACGTGGTGCTCAGCCAGCTCGGAGATGTGCACCAGGCCCTCGATGCCCTCCTCGACGCGGACGAACGCACCGAACGGCACCAGCTTCGTGACCTTGCCCGGGACGATCTGGCCGATCGCGTGGGTGCGGGCGAAGTGGCGCCACGGGTCTTCCTGAGTGGCCTTGAGCGACAGCGAAACCCGCTCGCGGTCCATGTCGACGTCGAGCACCTCGACGGTGACCTCGTCGCCCACCTGAACGACCTCGGACGGGTGGTCGATGTGCTTCCAGGACAGCTCGGAGACGTGCACCAGGCCGTCCACGCCGCCCAGGTCGACGAAGGCGCCGAAGTTGACGATCGAGGACACGACGCCCTTGCGGACGGCGCCCTTCTGCAGCTGGTTGAGGAACTCGCTGCGCACCTCGGACTGGGTCTGCTCCAGCCAGGCGCGACGCGACAGCACCACGTTGTTGCGGTTCTTGTCCAGCTCGATGATCTTGGCTTCGATCTCTTTGCCGATGTAGGGCTGCAGGTCGCGGACCCGGCGCATCTCCACCAGCGAGGCCGGCAGGAAGCCGCGCAGGCCGATGTCGAGGATCAGGCCGCCCTTGACGACCTCGATGACGGTGCCCTTGACGGCCTCGTCCTTCTCCTTGAGCTCCTCGATGGTGCCCCAGGCGCGCTCGTACTGGGCGCGCTTCTTGGACAGGATCAGGCGGCCTTCTTTGTCCTCTTTGGTCAGGACCAGGGCCTCGACCTCATCACCGACGGACACCACCTCGTGGGGGTCGACGTCGTGCTTGATGGACAGTTCGCGGGAGGGGATGACCCCTTCGGTCTTGTAACCGATGTCGAGCAGGACCTCGTCCCGATCAACCTTGACGATGGTCCCTTCGACGATGTCGCCATCGTTGAAGTACTTGATCGTTTTGTCGATGGCGGCGAGAAAATCCTCGGCCGAGCCGATGTCGTTGACGGCTACTTGCGGCGAGGTGACGGTGGGACTTGGCATGTGTGGGGTTGCTCCGGACATTTTGACGTAGTAGGGACGGGTGATGTCACGCATGCTGGGCATGCGGTGGCCACGATCTTGGACAAGAACTGGTCGAGGCCTACCTGTTGAGGCTACTCGACGCGTTGCACGCTGGACAAACCGGTGGCTACGCTCCGTCGCTATGCCTCAGATGCGGAACCGGCGGAAGGTCGGAGCGCCGCTCATCGTCCTCGTCCTGCTCTCCATCCTGACGATCTTCCTGTTGCTGCTGTTCACTGCCGCAAACCCGAGCGGGACGCTGACCGCGCTGGTGCTGTCGAGCATGTCGATGCTGGTGGTGCTGCTGTGCTACCGGTGGCTGGACCGCTGGGAGCCCGAGCCGCGCCGCCTGCTGCAGCTGGCGTTCTTGTGGGGTGCCTCGGTCGCGGTAGTGCTCGCCGTGGGCCTGGAGACCTTCGGATCTTCGGTGGCGGAGGTTCGGCCACTGGTGTCGAAGACCTTCGACATAGCCGCCATCCAGGCACCGTTCATCGAGGAGGCGGCCAAAGGACTGTTCCTGCTGATCATGCTGACCGGGCGCCGCCGTCTGGCGCTGAACTCGATGACCGACTGCATGGTCTACGCCGGTGTCACCGCGGTGGGTTTCGCCTGGATGGAGGACATCGTCTACATCGCGCCGGCCGACTCCCCCGCCCAGCTGGCCGCGGTGGCCATCGCCCGGCTGATCTTCGGCCCGTTCGCGCACCCGCTGTTCACCACCATGACCGGGATCGGGGTGTTCTTCGCGCTGCGCCGGCACGGCTTCTGGTCGAAAGCCATCCTGATCCTGCTCGGCTACCTGGCGGCGGTGACCATGCACGCCTCGTGGAACGCCTCGCTGGCGATGGGCGGCGGGCAGCTGTTTTTGGCGACCTACGTGTTCTGGCTGGCTCCGGTGTTCCTGCTGATGGTGCTGCTGGGCATGCTGAGCCGCCGCCACGAACAGCACCTGGTGGCCAGCAAGCTGCCCGGCATGGTGGCAAGTGGGCTGATCAGCCCCAACGAGGCGACATGGCTGGGATCGATCCGCCACCGCAGGATGGCGATCCGCGAGGCCACCCGGATCGGCGGTCGGCCCGCCGGCCGGGCCGTCAAGCGCTTCGCCGCCCAGGTGGTCCGGCTGGCCTTCATGCGCGACCGCATCGACCGCGGCTTCGGCGACCCCCAGGTGTTCGCCGCCCAGTACGAGGACGCCTACGGCGTGCTGGCAGCGCGGGCCGCCGCCCCGGTGCTCTACACCATGGCCGGTTACCGGTCGCCGGTTCTGGTGCGGCGCTGACCGGCGCTAGAAGGGCGGCGGATCGTCGTCGGGGTCGGGTGGCGAGACCCCGGTCCCCGCGACACCATCGGTGCTGCACCCGGCTTGGCGGGCCTGGCGGTTGTGACTGCGTTCGGCGGCGATGCGGGCGGCACGGTGCTGGGCGCGGGTGCGCCGGCGCTGCGGCATCAGTGCGGTGCGCTCGCCACACGCGGCATCCGGTGCCTGCCGTGGTGGCGCCAGCTCCCCCGTCGGTGTGCACAGCTGCGGGAACACCAGGGCGCTGCCCGGGGTGGTGACGTAGGTCTGCCCCGACGGCGAGGTCAGGATCAGCGTCCCGTCCGGCAGCTGCTTGTCGCGCCAGCCCCAGAACGTCTTGACGAGATGGTGTAAACGACTGGCGAAAAAACGCTTTGGCTAAGGGTCCAAGGCCCGGCATGCCAATCTAGACAGGTTGACTACTCATGAGTGCTCAATTACTGTGGATGTCGTGCGGAACGAACGAAGAGATCGCCGCGAGGCCATGAATCTCACCCAAACCGCCGCCGCCGCGCTGGCCGGAATCAGCCTGGCGACGTGGCGCCGCTGGGAAGACGATCCTGACGCCGTCGCCCCCAAGACCCGCACCAGGTGCACGGTGGTCCTCGACAAGGAAGCAGTCAGGGAGGACGACCGGCGCCGCCGCGCCAGCGAAGTGGCTCACCAGTACGAACACAGATGGGGCGACAGCTACGCCCTCACGCCGCGGCAGGCGTACGCACTTGTGTGCGCGCTGCATTGGTGGGCCGATGTAGATATTGACCAGTGGCTGAAGGAACCCAGCACGCCACTGCATGAAGTTGAACCGTTTAATTATTTCGACCGTCGCGTCATGATCCACGTCAACGACAATCGTGCGTGGGCGGCCAAGGCTCAGGAGCGCTGCATTGAGGTCGGCAACGAAATCGAAAGCGGCACATTGCCATTTGACCGCGCTGGTTGCTATTTCGATGAGCTGCTGATGGGCCCCGCTCTGGCGAGAGCGCAAGAAATGCTTCAGGACATGCCGGAGTTGTTCGATGAGATCCCAGCCCACTCGGGTGACGACGAAACAGTCGGCGACGACGACTGGGATTTGGTCAGCGACCGTTTCGATGACGCATCCCGTTGGGATGAGTGGGAGATCCCGCTTCACAAGGACTCTCCGATACTGCCGGCCATACTCGCCGATAACCATCCCTACAGCTGGTTTGATCTGAAGCCAAGCAGCGGGCCGGGATATATCAACCGTCTGGTCGGACTGGAAGGAGATCCCAACAATCCGCAAGACAAGGCGAGGATGCATGCCGCCGCTGCCGCCCTCGAGAAGATGTTCGGGCCGGCGATACGGCCAGCCGATACAGCGGATTAGCTAGTCGTTCTTTGACAGGCAGGTTGTGAACACGTAGGCGTTCAGAATGCGTCTTGCGACGGCCTACGCAATCCTGAAGATCGCTTTAGACGCGTGTGGCTTCAAGCGGATCGATCAGACCGGATCGGTAGCTTAGGGCATATTCCAAGATTGCAGAGGTGACAACGTGCGTGAACTGGACCCGGAGACCCTGACGACAGTGCGCCGGTTGCTTTTGGCCGACTCAGGGAATGGTAGCGAGATCCTTGATGCTCTCAACCAGAGTCTGATGCCACCAGGCTCGGAACTGAAGTCGATGATGGACGACTTCGCCAGGGACGTGGTCCGTGAGAGCTCGAAGGCGGGCTTCAAGGATCTTCTGGGCGACAGCGCCAAAGTCAGCTTCAAGGATCTTCTGGGCGACAGCGCCAAAGTCAGCTTCAAGGATCTTCTG
>NZ_JRMK01000042.1:0-30089 GCF_000972925.1 Mycobacterium sp. UM_Kg1
TACGGGTAGATGCCAGACACATCCACTCCGTCAGGAGGTCCTCCCCATTTCAAGCAGGCACGCCGTCAACAACCTCCGAGGTCACAACAACTAGACCTGCCGGTTGGCGGTGACCGTTCCGGAAGCCGCGTCCACGAGCACGTCGTGTTCGGCGAGCTGGTCGTCCCACACGTCGGCTTCCCACACCACCGTGCCGTTCATGTCGAGCAGGCTCAGCTCGGTGATGGAACCGTTCGGCACGGCCTGCAGAACCCGGCCCACAGCGCCGTGATAGTCCAGGTGGGTCCCGTCGACGTTGGCGCGCCGCTTGGCCTTGTCGGCGTCGCTGTCCTCGGTCGCGGTGGGGCCGACAAGCACCGTCAGGCCATCGGATGCGACCTTGAGCTGGTGTTCGGTGCCATCAGGGGTGACAAGCCCGGCTTTCCAGGTGCCGCTGTCCTGACTCTCGATGAAGATCAGCACGCCGGCGGGCAGCTGCGAAACCGCGAGGTCACCGGCGCGGAGGAGGGTTCGGGGGTCAGGCGGCGCGTCGGGGCGCGTCCATGACGCGTCCGGGGCCGCCGATGCCTGCGACGACGCGCCGGACAAGCCCTTCCCGCTGCACCCGGACAGCGCCAGCGTCACCACGAGGACGACCGCACCGAATCGGACGACATTTCCCAGAGCGTGCATCAGCGGCCATGCTACTGAAGTCCCGTCGTCGGCGCTCAGTCCGAGGGGCCCTGCGGGCATCCGGGCCCCACTGCGCCGGGGAAAACACGGGTTGCGTTCCTTAGCTCATCGAAGGTTATGCTGCCCACAGGCGCGATTCGCGGAACCATCGATGCTTCCCGCGAAACCGGGGGGCAGACCGCCGGCCGCCGACGTTCAACCGCACGGCAGGCGGAAGGCGGTGAGATGGGGCGAACATCGGTCACCGCCGTGCTCAAGCGGTATTGGATTCCGCTGGTCTTCATCGTGGTCATCGCGATTTCGGGTGTCGTCGTGACCCGGCTGCATAAGGTGTTCGCCTCCCAAGACCTCAATCCCCATGCCGGCACGGGCATCGAAATCGTGCAGTTCAACCCGAAATACGTCGCCTACGAGGCTTTCGGGCCGCCGGGCACCGTCGCCGACATCAACTACTGGGACGCCGAGGCCAACGTTCATCAGCTCAACGGCGTCCCGCTGCCGTGGACCTACACCGTGGTCACCGTGCTGCCTGCCGTCATGGCGAACATGATCGTGCAGGGCGACAGCGGTGAAATCGGTTGCCGGATCAAAATCGACGACCGTTTGCTCGACGAGCGCCGCGCCACCGGACTCAACGCCCAGACCTTCTGCCTGGTGAAGTCCGGATGATCAGACGGATCACCGCGCAGCCCGAGCACCAGAGCGAGCGGCCCGCCAAGCGGCCGTTCTTCGCCCACCTGCTCCGTATTTTCGCGGTGCCGATCATCATTGTCTGGATCGTGCTCACCGTACTGGTGAATGTCCTTGTGCCCCAGCTGGAAGTCATCTCCGAAGAGCACTCCGCACCACTGGCGCCGATCGACGCCCCCTCGATGATCGCCAGCAAGCTGGTGGGCGAGAACTTCGAGGAATACCAGTCCAACAGCACCGTGATGATGGTGGTGGTCGGCGAGCAAGAGCTCGGCGAGGCCGCCCACCACTACTACGACGAGATCGTCGCGAAGCTGGTCGCCGACACCGCCCATGTCGAACACGCCCAAGACTTCTGGCGTGACCGGCTGACCGCTGCCGGCGTTCAGAGTTCCGACGCCAAAGCCGCCTACATCATGCTCAACCTGGTGGGAAACCAGGGCATGACCGAGGCGAATGACTCGGTGGTCGCGGTGCGCAAGGCCATCGACGACACCCCTGCGCCGCCGGGCGTGCAGGCCTATGTGGCCGGACCGGCCGCGTTGACCGCAGACCTTCGGCAGATCGGCGATGCCAGCCTGGTCAAGATCACGCTGTTCACCATCGCGGCGATCGCGATCATGCTGCTCATCGTGTTCAGGTCGGTGGCAGCGATGTTGACGCAGCTGTTCCTGAGCCTGCTGGAGCTGATCTGCGCCCGCGGCGTCGTGGCGGTCCTCGGTTTTCACGACGTCATGGGCCTGACGACGTTCGCGGTCAACATCATGGTGATGCTCGCGATCGCCGCCGGCACCGACTACGGCATCTTCCTGATCGGCCGCTACCGGGAAGCGCGGCTGGCCGGCGAGGACCGGGTCGAGGCCTACTACACCACCGTTCGCAGTGTCACCCCGGTGGTGCTGGGATCGGGACTCACCATCGCCGGAGCGTCGGCCATGTTGTACTTCACCCGGCTGCCCTACTTCCACACCATGGGCATCCCGGTCTCAGTGGGCATGCTCGTGGTGGTGGCCGCGGCGCTCACTCTGGGACCGGCCATGCTGGTGGTGGCCAGCAGCTTCGGCCTGCTGGACCCCAAACCCGCCAAGCGGGGCGGGTTCTGGCGCCGGGCCGGTGTCTCGGTGGTGCGCTGGCCGGGACCGATCGCGGTGGCCAGCCTGGCGATCATCATGATCGGCCTGGTGGCACTGCCGGGATTCAGACCCGGCTACGACGACCGCAACTATCTGCCCGCCGACACCCCGGTCAATGTGGCCTACGCCGCCGCGGAGCGGCATTTCTCGGCAGCCCGGATGGCGCCGGATATCACCATGGTGGAATCCGAGCACGACATGCGCAATCCCGCCGACATGCTGGTGCTGGACCGGGTCGCCAGGAACATCATGCGGGTAGTCGGGATCGGGATGATTCAGGACATCACCCGCCCGCTGGGAATTCCGCTGCAGCACAGCTCGATTCCGTTCCAGCTCAGTGTCTCCAACCAGCTGATGATCCAGAACATGAAGTCACTCAAGGACCGGATCAAAGATATCGACACCATCTCTCAGCAACTCGACAAAGACATCGAGCTGCTCATTCAGATGTACGGATATCTGCAGGAGGTCGACCGGACCTTCGACGACACCGCCGAAGTGACCCGCAACACCGTGGACGTCTCCGACCGGATCCGCGACCACATTGCCGAGTTCGACGACCAGTTCCGGCCGCTGCGCAGCTACTTCTACTGGGAGCCACACTGTTTCGACATCCCGATGTGCAATGCGCTGCGCAACACCTTCGACGCCACCGACGGCATCGATCAGCTCGCCGAGCAACTGCACTACCTGTCCGACGACATCACCAAGACCGCGCGCCTGCTGCCCCAGGCGGTCGAATTGCTGCCGGCGGTGGTCGACACCATGCGGATCATGCGGGCGCTGGTGCTGACCGTGCACTCCACGTTCTCGGCGTTCATCGACCAGATGGAAGACCTGAGCAACACCCAGATCATGATGGGTCAGAGCTTCGACGACTCCAAGAACGACGACTTCTTCTACCTGCCCGCCGAGGCGTTCGACAACAAGGACTTTCAGACCGGGCTGCGCCTGTTCATGTCGCCGGACGGCAAATCGGCCCGGTTCTTCGTCACCCATCAGACGTATCCGGCCACCGCCGAGGGCATCAAGCGGGTTGAGCCGGAGCGGATCGCTGCGCAGGAGGCCCTCAAACAGTCCTCACTGTCCGATGCCAAGGTCTACATCGGCGGCATGGCGGCGCTCTACGAGGACATGCAGAACGGCGCCAAGTACGACCTGATGATCGCGGTCGTGGCGTCGCTGACCCTGATTTTCCTGATCATGATGATGCTCACCCGGTCCCTGGTGGCCGCGGTCGTCATCGTCGGCACCGCATCCAGTTCGATCGCCGCGTCGTTCGGCATCTCGGTGTTGATCTGGCAGCACATCTTCGGCCAGCACATCTACTGGGTGACGTTGGTGCTGGCGGTCATCGTATTGCTGGCCGTCGGCTCGGACTACAACCTGCTACTGGTCTCCCGCTTCGAGGAGGAGATCCACGCCGGGCTCAAGACCGGGTACATCCGGGCGATGGCCGGCAGTGGTGGCGTGGTGACCTCGGCCGGCATGGTTTTCGCCGCGACCATGGGCATCATGTTCTTCAGCGACCTCAAGGCCATCGGCATGTACGGCACCACCGTGGCGATCGGGCTGCTGCTGGACACCTTCGTGGTCCGGGCGTTCTTCATGCCGTCGATCGCGACGTTGCTGGGCAAATGGTTCTGGTGGCCACAGGTGGTCCGGCCGTGGGGACCCAACACCAACATCCGCGGCATCGCGGCCCACTCCGGTGCGCAGGAACCGGTCGCCGGCACAGCAGCGGCCACGCCCTGATCCCTCAGCTGTGAGCCGAGGAATCGGGTTGCGCCGCAGCGACATCGACACACACCGCGACCGCCCCGGCCCCGACATGCAGGGCAAGCGTCGGACACAGGCTGGTGATCACCGCGGGCTCACAACCCGGCAACCGCTGAGCCAGCGCATCGGCCACCTCCTGGGCCCCCGCCATGTTGGCGACGTGATGCACGGCAAGGGAAGCCCGGCGGTCCCCGACCACCTCACAGACCCGGTCGATCATCGACGCGACCGCCTTACCGACGGTGCGGACCCGCTGTGCCAGCACGAGCTTTCCCTCATCGACTACCAGCAGCGGCTTGAGGGACAGGGCGGTTCCGAGCCACGCCGCTGCGCTGCCGATCCGGCCGCTGCGCCGCAGGTTGTCCAGCCGCTGCACCACCATGTAGGCGTGGCCGCGCCGCACAGCGGCATCGGCCGCCGCCGCGACCTGGTGCAGATCGGCGCCGCCCGCGGCGGCCCGGGCGGCGGCCAGCGCCACGAAACCGGTACCCATCGCCGCGGACTTGGAATCGACCACCTGCACCGCGGGGCCGAGCTGTTGGGCGGCGTGCCCGGCGGTGGCAACGGTTCCCGACAGGGCTGCGGAGATGTGCACCGCCACCACGCCGGAACCGGCGCTGTGGTCCAGCGCGGTGCGGTAGGCCTCGGCCAGGTCCTCCGGCGCCGCACCGGCCGTGGTGACCCGCTCGCGCAGATAGACATCCTCAGGCACGTCGTCGACGCCGTCGCGCAGGTCGGCTCCGTCGAGCAGGATGTGCAGCGGCACCGTGCGGATGCCCCAGCGGTCCCGCAGCTCGGCGGGCAGGCAGGCCGACGAATCGGTGACGACGACAACACTCATCGCAGGCTCATACCGGCGGGCTGGGCACGCCGGCCTCACCGAGGGCTTTGAGCATCAGGTCGGCGACCGCCCGGTGCGCTTCGAAGTTCCAGTGGATGCCGTCGGGGTTGGCGCGCCCGCTCAGGACCTCGTCGGCCACCGCGGCCTTGAGGTCCACCAGCGGGACGTCGTGTTCGCGCGCCCAAGCGGTGATGGCCCGCACCGTGGGCTCGCGTCCCTGGTGGGCCTTGCCGTAGGTGTCGGCGATGTGCACCGACGGCAGCGAGGCGACAATCGGAATTCCCGGACGGTTGAAGTCGATGGCGCCCCGGGTCATCTCGAGATAACTCACGGTGAGGTGCGGCGGCAGGGCGGCCCGCGCGTAGGGCGAGAACCGAGGTTGCAGCCAGCCGTAGAAGTCGCGGACCCGACGCCGCAGCCCCGAGGGGCGCACGTAGCGGATCAGCTCACGCAGCGCCGTCGGCCACACCGAGGGCAACGAGTCCATCCCGCTGGTGGCGAAGATGACCGCACCGGCCCGGGGCAGCGCGGCCCAGGCCCGCGGGTCCTGGGTCGACGCCCACCACACGTCTCGGCTGGTCCAGCCGATCCGGCCGATGAGTTCGACATCCCAGCCCAGCTGGTCGGCGACAAGGTTCGGCCAGATCCGCGGATGGTCGGCGGGCAACCCGCCGGTGGGCCCGTAATAGGACAGTGAGTCGGCGAAGACCAGCAGCGTGGGCCGGGTCTGGGCGGGTGTGCGCGGTTCAGAGGACATCGCCGGCCACCTGTGCTGAGGCGTTCCAGACGTCGAGACGCCAGCGCACGGCGTCGAAGTCGACGGGCCCCTGATCGTCGGAATAGCCGCTGAGCTGGGTCCAGCTGGCGTTGGCCATGCCGCCCAGGATCGGCCAGTTCTCCACGGGAAGGCGCAGCAGGGCCGCGGTCAGCGCGGCGATCAGCCCGCCGTGGGCCACGAGTACCACCGGCTGGTCGGCGTGGTCGGCTCTGCCCCACTCCGGTTCGCCGGCCACCAGCTCGCGCACCAGCGGGACACTGCGCTCGGCGACATCGATTCGGCTCTCTCCGCCGTGCGGCGCCCATCGGGCGTCGTCGCGCCAGGCCAGCCGGGCACCGGGCGCGGCGGCGTCGACCTCTTCGTGGGTCAGGCCCTGCCAGTCGCCCAGGTGGGTCTCCCGCAACCGCGTGTCCACCCGGACGTTCAGCCCGTTGTGCTCGGCCAGCACGGTGGCGGTGTCGTAGGCCCGCCACAGGTCCGACGACACGATCAGCAGCGGATGCCGCTTGCGCAGCACCTCGGCGGCCGCCCCCGCCTGCGCGCGGCCCAGGTCACTGAGCACGGTGTCCAGCTGCCCCTGCATGCGGCTGCCGGCGTTGAACTCGGTCTGGCCGTGTCGCAGCAGGATCAGCCGACGGACCCTCACGACGCGTCCCCGGGCGCCGAGGCACCGGACAGATCGACCGGCACCAGCGGACAGTCTTTCCACAGCCGGTCCAGCGCGTAGAAATCCCGCTCGTCCTGGTGCTGGATGTGTACGACGATGTCGACGTAGTCCAGCAGCGTCCAGCGCCCCTCCCGGGTGCCCTCCCGGCGCGCCGGTTTGTACCCGGCCAGGCGCATCTTCTCCTCGACCTCGTCGACGATCGCGTTGACCTGGCGCTCGTTGGACGCCGAGGCGATGACAAAGCAGTCGGTGATCACCAACTGGGCGGAGACGTCGATGACGACCACGTCGTCGGCCAGCTTGTTCGAGGCGGCGCCGGCCGCCACGGTGGCCATCTGCACGGCCTCGGGTGTCGCGGTCATTGTGGGTCTCCGGGGGTCGGTTGGTAGAGGCGGCGTTTAGACACGTACTGGACCACACCGTCGGGGACCAGATACCAGATCGGGCGGGATTGGGCTGCACGCCGCCGGCAGTCGGTCGACGAGATCGCCAGCGCCGGCACTTCCACCAGCGACAACGCATGCTCGGGCAGGGAGCCGAGCGCCTCGGCGAGGTGGTCCCCGTTGAGCTCATAACCGGGCCGACTCACCCCCACGAACCGCGCCATCTCGAACATCTCCGCCCAATCCTGCCAGGTCAAGATGGTGGCCAGCGCATCCGCACCGGTGATGAAGTAGAGCTCGGCGTCGGGATTCTGTTCTTGCAGGTCGCGCAGGGTGTCTTTGGTGTAGGTGGGACCGCCGCGATCGATGTCGGCCCGGCTCACCGAGAACCGTGGATTCGATGCGGTGGCGATCACCGTCATCAGGTAACGGTCCTCGGCGGCGGTGACGCGGCGTTCCTTGAGCCAGGGCTGGCCGGTCGGTACGAAGACCACCTCATCGAGCCCGAACAGATCGGCCACCTCGCTCGCGGCGACCAGGTGTCCGTGATGGATGGGATCGAACGTCCCGCCCATGACTCCCAGCCGCCGTTTTCGCACGATAGGCCAGCTTACTTGGAGTCCGTGCCGGTGCCGGCGTGCCGGTGGCACGGCCCGCCCGGAAGCCGCCGGCCTGCGCCGGGCGGCCGCTGCACGCGGGGCGCAACTGCCGGTTGCTGCCGCGAAACCGAGGTCGATCGTGTAGAAGATGTCTGTGGAAGATTTTCCGTTGAACTCGCTTGATCGCGCCCGGGCGACCAAAGAAGCCATGGTACGGCGCTTTCATACCCGCGCCCAGATCAGCGGCGACATCCGGCTTCCGGCCGTGCCGAGCATGCTCGACGAATACGTGAAGATGTGCGCAGACGTCTTTACCGGCCTGGGTAAGCCCTTCAGCGACGACGAGCTCGCGCGCCTCCGGGAGGTGCTGCAGGGCCAACTCGCCGAGGCGTACTCACACTCGGTGCGTTCGCACATCATCATCTCCTACAACGCCCCGGTCGGCCCGACGCTGAACTACACGGTGCGGGCTCAGTGGAGTTCGGTCGCCCAGGCGTACGAAGCCTGGCTCAACGAGCGCAAGCCGCCGTTGTTCGGCACCGAGCCCGACGCACGGGTATGGCACCTGGCCGGCGAGGCCGCTGATCCGGCCGGTCACCGGGTGCTGGAGATCGGCGGCGGCACCGGCCGCAACGCCCTGGCGCTGGCGCGCCGCGGGCATCCGGTCGATGTGGTGGAGATGACCCCGAAATTCGCCGAGATGCTCGTCGCCGACGCTCAGGCAGAGGCCCTGGACGTCCGGGTCATCGTGCGTGACGTGTTCTCCGACGCCGACGATCTCCGCGACGACTACCAGCTCATGGTGCTCTCTGAGGTGTTGACCGACTTCCGGTCCACCGAGGAGGTGCGCAAGCTGTTCGAGTTGGCCGCCCGCTGCCTGGCCCCGGGCGGGCGGCTGGTGTTCAACAGCTTCCTGGCCCACGAGGGCTTCGAGCCCGACAGCGCGGCCCGGGAGTTCTGCCAGCAGGTGTACTCGGGTCTGTTCACTCGTGCTGAAATGGCTGCCGCTTCGGCCGGACTACCGCTTGTGCTGCGTTCCGACGAATCCGTCTACGAATACGAGAAGGCTCATCTTCCCGAGGGCGCCTGGCCGCCCACCCACTGGTACATCGACTGGGCCAGCGGACTCGACGCGTTCCGCACCACCCGCGAAGAGTCCCCGATGGAACTGCGCTGGCTGATCTACGAGCGGACGCGCTGAGCGAAGACCGGCCGACGCCTGGTGGGGCCACTCGTTGCGGACACTCACAGAACCGCTTTCTAGCTGTCCCACAAGCCTTTTTACGCGATCGTCAACCTTTGTTCGACAGTTCGGTAACCTATACACCCCCCGGTACCTCGGCGTAGATTCGGATGTACGCGGTTGTCCGGGGGGAGGTCGGGAAACTTTTGCGTGCGCGGGGGGATGCGGGTTCTGCGTGGCCACTGGTCGGCCGCGACGATGAAATGCGCCTGGGGCTGGAGACGCTCGGTCCCGATTCGGAGTATCGGGGCATCGGGTTGGTCGGCGAAAGCGGAGTGGGCAAATCGACTCTGGCCCGTGCGCTCGGTGCCCGGCTGGCCGAAGCCG
Organism: Mycobacterium sp. UM_Kg1; assembly: GCF_000972925.1. Classification (NCBI taxonomy): domain Bacteria; kingdom Bacillati; phylum Actinomycetota; class Actinomycetes; order Mycobacteriales; family Mycobacteriaceae; genus Mycobacterium; species Mycobacterium sp. UM_Kg1. Next base: position 9,113 of record NZ_JRMK01000042.1, read on the forward strand.
GGCGCAACGTGCGGTCGGTGCTGGGCACCCAGACGGGCCGCGACGTACCGCTGGGGGCGTTCTCCCGATCCGTGACCGTCGATATGGCGCCGGAACCGGCAGCGATGTTACAGGTGGCGCACAAGAACATTGCCGCGATGAACAACCCGGTGGTCATTGTCGATGACGCTCAACTGCTCGATCCGCTGTCGGCCACGCTGGTTTATCAGATGGCGGCTGAACGCACCGCGCAACTGATCGTGGTGGTCCCGTCCGGCGCTACTCTGCTGGATGCCGTTACTGCATTGTTCAAAGAACGGCTGCTGTTGAACCTGCACATCGGCCGGTTCACCCGCGAACAGACCGCCGAATTGACCTGCCGCGTGCTCGGCGGTGTCGTCAGCCCGGTGATGATCAGCGATCTGCACAACCGAAGTGCGGGAAATCCGTTGTACTTGAGTGGAATTCTGCGGGCCGGCCGGGAAAGCGGTCTCCTGGTGCACGACGACGACGGCTGGCAGATCAAGGGCACACTGCAGGCCGACCAGGAACTGTCCGACCTCATTGAGTTTCGGCTGCAGGCGCTGAACCCCAAAGAACTCGAGGCGCTGCAGATTCTGGCGACAGCAGAACTGCTGGACTGGGAGGTCTTCCGCGAGCTGTGCTCGGTCGAGGCGGTTTCCGCCCTGGAGCATCATCGGTTGATCCGGCTGGTTTCCGACGGAGCGGGGACCGTTGCCCAGGTGACCTACCCCCTGCTCGGCGAGGCGGTGCTCGAACGTGCCGGGGTGGCGCGTTCGCGCCAGCTCAACGGCGTGCTGTGCCAGGCGTTCAAGAAATACTTACAGGAAAGCGGGAGCCGTCTGCAGATACCCGACCTGCGCGGCAGAATCCGGATGGCCCAGTTCATGATTCACAGCGATCTGAAACCCGACCTGGACCTGATTCTCAACGCGGCGGTGGATGCCTCGGCCATGTCGAACCTCAGCCACGCCGAGGAGCTGGCACGGTTCGCCTTCGACCGTGGCGGGGGTCTGCCGGCCGCGCTGGTCCTCGGCGAAGTCCTGGTCTGGCAGGGCCGGGGCCCGGAAGCGGAGGCGGTTCTCGCCCAGGCCAGCCTGGACGGCGCCGACGACACGTCGCTTGTCCTATGGGCGTGCACGCGCGCGCTGAACCTGTTCTGGAACTGCGGCGAAACCGAATCCGGCCGCCGCATCCTGTCCGAGGTCCGGGACCGCGCCCGCTCCGGGGCGAGCGCCGCAACGATCGAGGCGCTCGAATTGGCTTTCGGGTTCTTCACCGGCGACATCACCGCGACGATCCGGAGCGGGCCGCCCCTGTGTGAGGCGCACGCACCGGCGATCGCCACAGCCCTGACCGCTCTTCCGACCGCGCACGCGCTGGCCAAAGCGGGACAGTTCGGCGCGACCGCCACAATCGCCCAGGCGGGATTGCAGGCTGCGGCAAACAGTCACGCGGGAATGGTCCGATTCGGCATCGGCATCGCCGAGGTCATGGCACTGGTCACCGCCGGTGATCTTCCGACCGCCGAACGGGTCGCCGAGCGCTATGTCACGATGGCCGCCGGCATCCCGGAACCCGATGCGATGGCCAAGCTGCTCTCCGGTGTGGTACACCTGGCCAGCGGGCGACTACCGCTGGCGTGCTCGCTCTTTCAGGACTCGGCGCGGGTGTTGTCGGGTGCCGCCCCGAAGCTGTGGCCGATGCTTGCCAATGCCTGGGCCACCCACGCCCAGGCAGCGCGGGGCAACGCCGCAACGGCGGCCTCGGCGGCACTGCGGCGCTGTGAAGAGGTCTACGGGCCGCAGATCGCGGCATTCCTGCCGGAACTGGAGCTGGCTCGCGCGTGGGAAAGGGTGGCGCATGGCCAGATCTCCGACGGCCGGATGCACGCCTTGCGGGCCGCCCAGGTCGCGCGCCGCTCCGGGATGCTCGCTGTCGAGATGCGCGCGCTGCACACCGCCGTCCGGTTCGGCGACCGGGCCCAGGCCGACCGACTGACCGAGCTCGCCGAGGCATTGGACGCACCGTTGCCGGATGCGGTCGCTGCGCATGCGCGCGGCCTCGCCAACCGCGACGCCGACCTGCTCAGCACCACCTCGGACAGATTCGCGGCGATGGGAGCGTGCGCCCTGGCCGCCGATGCGGCAGCCCACGCGTCCCTCGAGTACGCCCATGCAGGTGAACGGGGCAAGCAGTTGGAGTCGGCGACGCGGGCCCGGCGGTTGGCCGGACAGGGCGACATTCACACCCCCGCAGTCGAGGCGGTGAGTCAGCCGTTACCGATCACCGACCGTGAGCGAGAGATCGCTGCCTTGGTCGCCGCCGGGCTGTCCAACCGCAAGATCGCCGATCGGCTCTCCGTCTCGGTGCGTACGGTGGACGGGCATCTCTACCGGATATTCGCCAAACTCGGTATCGAGCGCCGAGACGAACTTATCCGTCTGCTCAGCCGGCCCCAAGCGGGAACCTGAGGCCCTCCGCGCCGGCACCCACAACGGCGACCACGGCCGCCCGTTTTACCCTTGTGCAGGACCCGCCGGTGGCACCGGCGCCGCCATAGCCGCCATCGCCGCTACCAGCGGCGTTGACGCCGGCGCCGCCGGTGCCACCGTTCCCCCCGGGCCCCCGGTGCCGAACCCGGCCATGCCGCCGGCGCCCCCCTTGGCACCGTCGCCGGCGAAGCCGGTCCCAGCCGCGACCGGGCCACCGGTGCCCCCGTCATCCCCGATGTCGGCGGCACCACAATTGCCGCCGACAGGGAAACGGCCACCGGCGACCCGGTGACCGAAACCCACCTTTGCCCTGCGTGAGAAATTCCGCTTCGCAACGCGGTGGCTGCCAGCCATCACACGACCTCCCCGTTGCCCGGATACTTAAAACACGCTAAGACGCCTTAGATTATTTCGCCGGTGGCTTGGCTTCATAGAGCAACGAACTACTCTAGTTTTCCGGCGAAGACCGACCCCACTACTCGAATCGGCACCGTGCCTACTCCACCCGCGGCCGGGTGGGCCTGCCGGGGAGAGAGGGCTAAACCGGCAGCAGTGCGTCGATGACCCCGGCAAGCTGCTTGGCCGAGCGGCACTCGTGCATGGGGATCACCTCGCGGTAGCGCGGTATCGCCGAATCCCCGCTGCCCCAAAGATGCTCGGGCTCCGGGTTGAGCCAGTGCGCGTGCCTGCTGGCGGTCACCAGATGCGACAGCACCTGCACCCCGGGGTCGCGGTAGTTCGTCCGCCCGTCCCCGAGCACCAGCAGCGCGCTGCGCGGCGACACCACGTTGGGATAGTTCTCGGCGAACGAGACGAAGGCGTTGCCGTAATCGGAATGGCCGTCGCGGGTGTAGACCCCGGACTCCCGGGTGATCCGCTGGATGGCCACCGCCAGGTCGGCGTCCGGCCCGAACAGGTGCGTGACCTCGTCGGTGGTGTCGATGAACGCAAAGACCCGCACACGGGAAAACTGTTGGCGCAGTGCGTGAACCAGCAGCAGGGTGAAGTGGCTGAACCCGGCGACCGAGCCGGACACATCGCACAACACCACCAGTTCGGGGCGGGCGGGGCGCGGCTTGCGCAGCACCACGTCGATCGGAACCCCGCCGGTGGACATCGACTTGCGCAATGTCTTGCGCAAATCGATGGTGCCGGCGCGGGAGCGCCGCCGGCGTGCGGCCAGCCGCGTTGCCAGGGTCCGTGCCAACGGCGCCACCACCCGGCGCATCTGGCGCAGCTGCTCCCCGGACGCACGGAGGAACTCGACGTTCTCGCTCAGTTGCGGGATGCCGTACATCTGCACGTGTTCGCGTCCCAGCTGTTCGGCGGTACGCCGCTTGGTCTCGGCGTCCACCAGCTTGCGCAGCGCGGCGATCCGCTGCGCGGCCATCGCCTTGGCGATCTGTTCCTGGGTGGGGCTGGGCTCCTCGCCGTAGGGGGCCAGCAGCCCGGCCAGCAGCTTGCCCTCCAGCTCGTCGAGCGCCAGCGCCTTGAGTGCCTGGTAGGCCGAGTAGGACGGTCCGCGGCTCGAACGGTACTGCCCGTAGGCCCCGACGATCGCGGCAATCATGGCCGACAGCCGCGGATCGGTGTCGGCGAGGTCGGGATTCGCCGTCAACAGGTCGACCAGCATTGCCCGCATGTCCTCGGCGTCCTCCGGCAGCGGCAGGTCGTCGGCCGACTGCGGATCGTCGGACAGCACCACGGTGCGCCCGCCCAACGCGGCGGGAAACCACAGGTCGAACATGGCGTCGTAGGTGTCGCGGTGATCGGGCCGGCGCAGCACCGCGCAGGCCAACCCCTCCCGCAACACCTCCCGGTCCCCCAGCCCGATCACAGTGAGCACTCGGCCGGCGTCGACGGTCTCCGACGGCCCTACCGAAATCCCCTGCGCCCGCAGGGCTTCCACGAACCCCACCAGGTGGCCCGGAATCCCGTGCGGGGCAAGCGGTTGCGCTGGGTGGATGCGGCGCACCATCAGTTCAGTCGCAATTCTCCGGATGCCCGCACCTGATCTGATTGGTGCTTGAGCACCACTCCCAGGGTCGCCGCGACGGTGGCGTCGTCGATGGTGTCCATGCCCAGAGCCAGGATGGTGCGGCCCCAGTCGATGGTTTCGGCAACCGACGGCAGCTTCTTGAGCTGCATGCCGCGCAGCACCCCGATGATGCGCACCAACTCGGCCGCCAGGTGCTCGGGCAGCTCCGGCACCCGCGACAGCAGGATGCGGCGTTCCAGGTCGGGGTCGGGGAAGTCGATGTGCAGGAACAGGCAGCGGCGCTTGAGCGCCTCGGACAGTTCCCGGGTGGCGTTGGAGGTCAGCACCGTGAACGGGGTGCGGGTGGCGGTGATGGTGCCCAGTTCCGGCACCGTGACCGCGAAGTCGGACAACACCTCCAGCAGCAGGCCCTCGATCTCGATGTCGGCCTTGTCGGTCTCGTCCACCAGCAGCACCGTCGGATCGGTACGCCGGATCGCCGTCAGCAGCGGACGCGACAACAAGAACTCCTCGGAGAACACGTCCATCTTGGTGTCGTCCCAGTCGCCGCCCGTACCGGCGGTGTTGCCGGACTGGATCCGGAGAATCTGCTTCGCATGGTTCCACTCATAGAGCGCCCGGGCCTCGTCGACGCCCTCGTAGCACTGCAGCCGCACCAGCCCGGCGCCGGTGGCCGCGGCCACCGCACGCGCCAGTTCGGTTTTGCCGACCCCGGCCGGGCCCTCCACCAGCAGGGGCTTGCCCAGCCGGTCGGCGAGGAACACCGCAGTGGTGGTCGCGGTGTCGGCCAGGTAGCCGGTCTCGGCCAGGCGGCGCGCCACGTCGTCGATGTCGGTAAACAGCGAGGCGTGCTGCGCGGGGGTGGTGGGGTTGTCCATGCGGTGTGGGCTCCTTAGGCGGGACGGGTGTGGCCGTCACCCCACACGATCCATTTGGTCGACGTCAGCTCCGGCAGCCCCATCGGGCCCCGGGCGTGCAGCTTCTGGGTGGAGATGCCGATCTCGGCGCCGAAGCCGAACTGTTCGCCGTCGGTGAAGGCCGTCGAGGCGTTGACCATGACGGCGGCGGCATCGACCTGCTCGCTGAATCGCTGCGCCGCGGCCATATTGGTGGTGACGATCGCCTCGGTGTGGCCGGTGCCGTACTCGTTGATGTGGTTGATCGCGTCCTCAAGCCCGTCGACCACCGACAGGGCGATGTCCATCGCGAGGTACTCGCGCCGCAAGTGATCTTCGGCGGCGGGCCCGTCGGCCTGCCCGGCGCAGTCGTGCACCGCAACCCCGGCGGCGCTCAACGCATCCACCAGTCGGGGCACCGCCTCGGCGGCGATGGCCTGGTCGATCAGCAGTGTCTCGGCGGCGTTGCAGACGCTGGGCCGGCGGGTCTTGGAGTTGAGCAACACCTGCTCGGCGACGTCGAGGTCGGCGGCCTCATGGATGTAGACGTGGCAGTTGCCGACGCCGGTCTCGATGGTCGGCACCAACGCGTCGCGCACCACGGCTTCGATCAGGCCTGCGCCGCCGCGCGGGATCACCACGTCGACCAGTCCGCGGGCCTGGATCAGGTGGGTGACGGTGGCGCGGTCGGCCGACGACAGCAGTTGCACGGCGTCGGCGGGCAGGTCCTCATCCACCAGCGCGCCGCGCAGCACATCCACCAGGGCCTGGTTGGAATGGGCCGCCGAGGAACTGCCGCGCAGCAGTGCGGCGTTGCCGGACTTCAGCGTCAGCCCGAATGCGTCGACTGTGACGTTGGGCCGACCCTCGTAGACCATGCCCACCACGCCCAGTGGAACGCGCTGCTGACGCAGCAGCAGGCCGTTGGGCAGGGTGTAGCCGCGCAGCACCTCACCGACCGGATCGGGCAGACCGGCTACCTGGCGCAGCCCCGCGGCGATCCCGTCGACCCGGGCCTTCGACAGCGCGAGCCGGTCCAGCATGGCCTCGGGTGTGCCCGCGGCCCGGGCGGCGGCGACGTCACGCTCGTTGGCGGCCAGGATGTCATCGGCATGGGCCAGCAGCGCATCCGCTGCGGCGTTCAGCGCACTGTTCTTGGCCGCGGTGGACAACGCCGTGAGGGAGCGCGAGGCGATCCTTGCCCGCCGGGCGGCGTCATGGACCTCTTGGCGCAGGTCGGGAAGCACGGGGACGCTCATCGTGCCAGAGTATCGGCGAACGCCCGATCAGGTAAAACGGCCCCGGTCTTCGGTCGGCACCCGCCGTCGCTGATCGATGATGCGGCCCAGTTCCTGTAACAGCAGCGGCTTGGCCGTCACCAGATCTTCGATGTGCTCGCGGTCGATGACCACCGCGGTCACTTCCTGCAGTGCACGCGCGTCGAACTGACTGGGCTGGCGGGTCAGCGTGGTGACGCCGAGGAACCCGCCCTGCCGCAGCGTGGTGTCCGGCACTGCCGGGTCGGCGGCGGTGAGCCGGACTGTGCCGTCGGTGAGGAACGTCATGGCGGTCGGCACCTGACCGGCCCGCTGCAGCGGCTCGTCGCCGGCGTAGCGGACCATCCGGGCGTGCGGCAGCAGAGCCTGCTGGTCGGCGTCGGTCAGCCGCAGCACCGGCGCCACGACCATGCGCAGCGCCTCGGCGACGCGCTCGGGTGTGCCGAAGTCGTCGTCGGCGTCGTCGAGGTGCAGTCCCTCCCGGCGGGAGGCGTACCACAGCCACCGCAGGAAGGTGGCCTGCACCGCGCTGTCGTCGTGCGGGGAGTCCACCGCGATCGTGGTGCGGTACTGGCCGCCACCCAGGGCCGCCGAGTTCGCCGCTCCGGTGCTCAGCGGCAGTTCGGCGGCAACGCGCGACAGCAGGGCACATACCCGGTCCGGCGGGTCGCCGACAGCGAACGTCGTGGTGATCGACACCCGGTGCTCGCCGCCCGAACGGCTGATGTTGGTGAACGAGGTGGCCGCCAGCACGGAATTGGGTGTGACCTGCAGCCCCTCAGCCGTGCTGATGTGCACGGCGCGCCAGTTCACCTCGACGACGCGGCCGCGCGCGGCGGGCGTGGACAACCAGTCCCCGATCCGGAACGGCTGCTCGAAGAGCATGAACAGGCCGGAGACGATCTGGCCGACCGAGTTCTGCAGCATCAGGCCGATGACCACCGACGTCACGCCCAGCGCGGTGAACAGCCCGCCGATCTTGGCCCCCCAGACCAGGGACAGGGTCAGGGCCAGCCCCGCACCGATCAGCAGGAACCGGGCCACGTCGACGAAGATGGTCGGTAGCCGGCCTCGCCAGGAACTTGTGGGGGCGCTCTGGAAGACGGTGGCGTCGAGCACCGAGAGCACCAGGACCAGCAGCACCAGGCCGAACGCGGTGTAGATGACCCGTAACGTCGGATCGTGTGCCGGTACACCGGCCACATTCGCCAGCAGCACCAGCAGCGCCGCCAGGGGCAGCAGATAGTTGCGGGCCAGCGCCACGGGCCGGGCCAAAAAGCTGTCTCTGCGGGCCAGCGCCCCATGCCATTCGGTGAGCAGGATCAGGCCGGCGGGGAAGCCGATGCCGACCCCGATCGCCCAATACAGCCACGGACCGAAGACGTTCACGTCGCCTCGGAAGATCTCGAGTCCAATCTCCAGACCCGCTCCCCGCCGTCACCGCTGCCCAACGGCACGAACTCCTCGGTGTCGCCGAGCATGTCGCGCACCGCGGCGGTCGCATAGATCCCGGAATCCGGTGTTTGCCTGCGCAGCCGGTAGGCATCGTTGACCGCCGATCCCCACAGGTCGTAGGTGACGCCGGACCGGCCCACCAGGCCACTGACGACCTCTCCGGAGGTGACTCCAGCCCATAGGCCCAGCCGGTAACCGGATTCGATGGCGAACCGATCCACGATGCGCTGCATCTCGCAGGCGAATTCGACGATGCGGTGCACGCCGTCCAGCCGGGGGGTGGTCAGCCCGCAGCCGGCGAGATAGCCGTTGTACATGGTCCGGATTCGCTCGACGCCAACGGCTTCGGCCGCGGCATCGAACTGCCGCACCAGGTCGTCGACGATCGTCACCAGCTCGCTCGCACTTACCTCGGCGGACAACTGCCCGATACCCTGCAACTCGGCGTAGACGATGCTGACGTTGTGATGCTCGTCGGCGATGGCCTGCTCACCTCCGCGGTAACGCCGCACCAGGGGTTCGGGCATCAGCGACAACATGAGCTCGTCGTTCTGCCTGCGCTGCGCGGTGAGCATCTCCTCCTTGGTGCGCAGGCTGTGGCTCATATCGTTGAACGCCCTGGTCAGATCTCCGATCTCATCAGCCGTGCGGACCGGCACCACGGCACTGTAATCACCGGCGCTGATCCGCTGTGCGGCTTCCTGCAGCCGCCGGATCGGTCGCAGGAGAAGCCGGGCGAACACCATCGCCAGCACACAGATGGCGAAGATGACCGCGGTGGTCGCCAGCACCACTCGCCTGCTGAACGCGGTCACAGCGGAGTACGCCTCGGAATACTCCCGCGTCGCCAGGATCGACCACTGCAGGTCGGAATTGGGCACCGTCAGCGGCGCGTAGGCGGTCAACTCCCGGTTCCCCAGATAGTCGTACCCGGCGGTGAGCGTGCCGGTCTGGCCCCGGTGGGCGGCCTGCAATCCCGGACCCCCGACCGGCTGGACGATGGTGGTGGTCCCCAGTCGCAGCGCGCGGTCCACCGTCGCCTCCGAGGTCCCCGCTGCCACCACCTCCCGGCGGTACCGGTCGGGGTCCTCGAGGAACATGCGGGAATCCGAACGCATCAGATCATCCGGACCGGCCAGATAGGTCTCGGTCGTATGCCCCAGCCCGGCGGCTTCCCAGTCGCGGTCGGCGGTCATGACCCGGGAGATCTTGGCACTGGGCAGGGCCAGGGCCAGCACGCCCTCGACCGTGCCCTTGGTACCGACCGGCGACACCAGCCAGGCGATGGGCTCGTCCAAGGCGGGCTGGTACTGCTGAAAATCGGTGATCCACACGAAGTTGACCGCATTGGCGCCCAGCGCTTTGCGGTAGGCCTCGCGCAACCCGGACTCGCGGTAGGGGCCGGAGAGCACGTTGGTGCCCAGGTCCACGCCCTTGTTGACCGAGTAGACCACGTTGCCCCGGGCGTCCAGCAGCAGGGCGTCGCGGTAGCCGTTGAGTTCGACGACTTCGGAGAACGCATCGTCGAACTGGGCGTTCGCCGCCGACCAGGCACTGCCGTCGCCGGCGTCACCGGGCTTCGTCGCGTCCCCGGTGGATCGCGCGGTGTAGTGCGCCTGCAGGTAACGCTGCGCGTTGGAGTCGGGCAGCAGTGCCGGGACATCGGCCTGCTCGCCGGTCCGCTCGGCCAGCGCCTTGGTGAAGTTGTCCCGATAGTGGGCAACGATGGCGCGTTGCTGCTCGGGAGTGACCAGGGCGCTGCCGAGTTCGTCGAACCCCGCGGAGAACGCCTTGAGCGCGGTGGCCGCCGTCACTCCCCCGCTGAACAGCACCAGCGAATCGGTCATGTCGGCGAACAACGCGACGACCGCACGGCGCTGCGACTCCCGGGCCTGCACCAGCATCTTGGTAGCCGCGTGCTGCAATTGCGTTGCGCCATACTGAAGCTCGACGAACCCCACCACGCCAACCGAGCCGATGCTGGTCAGCAGCAAGATGATCACCATCTTCGTCTTGATACTCAGCCTGGCCGCCAGACGCCGGTACGGACGCTGTTCGGTGGCCGTGGCCGGTGTCGACGGTGCCGAGTCCACGCAGCGGCTCCCTTCCCGGTTGTCGAATGGCATCTCACCCTAGGGGATGACCACCCATGACGCGGCTGCAAATGCGAAGCTGGATCTCATGGCGGCGCGCGTGTGTGTGGTGGGCAGTGTCAACACCGACACCGTGTTCAGCGTTGCCGCCCTGCCCCGTCCGGGCGAGACGGTGCTGGCCGAGCCGCCGCGCACCCACCCCGGCGGCAAGGGCGCCAACCAGGCGGTGGCAGCGGCACGGTCCGGGGCACGGGTGCAGTTCGTGGGCGCGGTCGGCGACGACGACGCCGGGAGACTGCTGCGACGGCACCTGCAGGGCAACGGGGTCGGCACCGACGGCCTGATGACGATGCCCGGGCCCAGCGGCTCGGCGCTCATCACGGTGGACCCGTCCGGGGAGAACACCATCGTGGTCGCCCCCGGCGCCAACGGCGCCCTCACACTGGATTCCGGCCAGCGCGACCTGATCGCCGACTGCGACGTACTGCTGATGCAGTTGGAGATTCCGGTCTCGGTGGCCACCGCGGCGGCCGAGCTGGCCCACGCGAACGGAACGACGGTGATTCTCAATGCGTCGCCGCCCGTGGCCGACCTGGCGAGGCTGATCGGCCTGACAGACGTCGCCGTGGTCAACGAGTCCGAATCAGCACGGTTGAACCATGAGGTGCCGCACCGCGTGGTCACCCTCGGCCCGCGTGGTGCCAGCTACCGCGGGTCAGCCGGCGCGTATGCCGTGCCCGCGCCGGTGGTGCGGGCCGTCGACAGCTCGGGCGCGGGCGATGTGTTTGCCGGCGTGCTGGCGACCGAATGGGCCGGCGGCGTCGAACATGCACTGCAACGGGCCTGTGTGGCGGGGGCGTTGGCCACGTTGGTGCGCGGGGCTGGGGACTGTGCGCCTAACGCCGAGGCGATCAGTGCAGCGCTGAACGCGTTCAGACCCGAACGTTGAAACCCAGATCGACGTCGGATGCGGCCTGCCCGCCCCGGATACCCCAGTTGTCCCGATCCACTTCGTGCAGGGTGATCATCACATGGTCACGGGGAATCCCCAGCGCAGTAAGGTTGTCGACGATCCCGGCATAAAGCCGCCGCTTGGCATCAAGCGACCGGCCGGAGAAACAGTCAATGGAGACCAGGGTGCGGCACTCGGGGTTGGTGAGCTGCGCCGGAACCGCAAACCGGTGCGGCTCGTGCACGACCAGGCGCACATTCTTGTCGGCGGCCGGGATCTGGAAAGCCGTCACGAGCGCGCCGTGGACGGCGTCGATGATCGCAACTTCTTCGGCCGGCTCGTAGCGGCGGCGGACCTCGATCAGGACGGTGGGCACGGCTCACACCCTGCCAGACGATCGGTCCCGTCTGGCGCGCACCCACTGGATGGTGCCGAAGTTCTTGACCCGCACGCCGGTCAGGCCTTGACCTTCCAGGGTGTCGCCGATTTCGTCGTCGTCGAACACCTGCGCACCGGCCTTGGGCAGCACTTTCCACAGCCGGGAGGCTGCCCCTGCAGTGGGCACCATCACGGCGACACGCCCACCGGGCTTGAGCACCCGCGCCATCTCGCCCAGCGCGGCTACCGGATCGGGGATCAACTGCAGGACAGCGATCGAGGTCACCGCATCCACGGTCTGGTCCCGCAGCGGGAGTCGCTGCGCATCAGCGCGCAGGAAGCCGGCCTGGGAACCGGCCTGCAGCCGTACCGCTCGAGCCAGCATCGGTTGTGAGACATCAACACCCAAGGCCAACCCCTCGGGACCGACGGCCTGTGCCAGCGAGGCGGTGATGCTGCCCGGCCCGCAACCGACGTCCAGCGCCACCCCGCCGACCGGGATGTTCAGCCAGTCGATCGGATGCTGCCAGGCCTCGAGCAGTCGGCGGGCCACCGATTGAGCGCTGTCGTAGAACATCGACCCGAACGACGAGTCCCACAGCCGCTGGATGGCGCCGGTGTTCTGCGGCGCGCCCACCGCCCCTGCTTCGTCGAGCAGGTCGAGATAACCGTGGCCCACCTGCGGGTCCGACGGCGGATCGCTGAGCAGGGTCATGGCGCGCTGCAGCGCCGGTGACAACGGAAACCTTTGAATGTCGCCCATCCTCAGCATTCCCCCTACTTCTGCGGAATATCCCGTTCGATCTCGTCGAGCCAGATACGCGCCGACATGTCCGACGGAGCGCGCCATTCTCCGCGCGGGGACAGCGAACCGCCGTGGGATACCTTCGGCCCGTTGGGCAACGCCGAGCGCTTGAATTGACTGAACGAATAGAACCGTTGGGCAAAGACTTTCAGCCAGTGCCGAATATCTGCCAGCGAATAGGCCTGCCGCTTATCCGCCGGATATCCGGACGGCCAGGACCCCGCGTCGACGTCGTGCCAGGCGTGCCAGGCCAAGAACGCGGTCTTGGCAGGGGTGAATCCGTACCGCAGCGCCTGAAACAGCGCGAAGTCCTGCAGCGAGTACGGGCCCACCTTGTCCTCGCTGCGCTGAATCTCTTCGCCGTCGGCGGCGGGCACCAGTTCCGGGCTGATCTCGGTGTCCAGCACTGAGCCCAGGACCGCGCACACCTCGGCGTCGAACTCCCCGGCGTTGATCACCCACCGGATCAGGTGCTGGATCAGCGTTTTGGGCACGCCACCGTTGACGTTGTAGTGCGACATCTGATCGCCCACCCCGTACGTGGACCAACCCAGCGCCAGCTCGGACAGGTCGCCGGTGCCCAACACGATGCCGCCGTTCTGGTTGGCGATCCGGAACAGATAATCGGTGCGCAGACCTGCTTGGACGTTCTCGAACGTGACGTCGTAGACCGCTTCACCTCGGGCGAACGGGTGCCCGAGCTCGGACAGCATCAGTTTCGCGGACTCGCGGATATCGATTTCGGCGAACGTCACCCCCAGCGCCTTGCTCAGCGCGACGGCATTGGCCTTGGTGCGATCGCCAGTGGCAAAGCCGGGCATGGTGAACGCGAGAATGTCACTGCGCGGCCGGTTTTCCCGGTCCATCGCCCGAGCGGCGACGATCAGGGCGTGGGTCGAATCCAGTCCGCCCGACACCCCGATGACAACCTTGGGACTGTTCAATGCGCGCAGCCGCTGCTCCAGACCGGAAACCTGGATGTTGTAGGCCTCGTAGCAGTCCTGTTGCAGTCGCTGTGGGTTCGACGGCACGAACGGGAATCGTTCGACCACCCGCCGCAGTCCGATGTCCCCGGCCGGAGGGTCCAGAACGAACTCCACCCGCCGGAACGCCTGGACCGCATCCCGGTGGTGGCGACGATTGTCGTCGAATGTGCCCATTCGCAGCCGCTCCGAGCGCAACAGCCCGAGGTCGACGTCGGCGACCGATCGGCGGGGTCCGTTGGGAAAGCGTTCGCTTTCGTCGAGCAGCGTGCCGTTCTCCCAGATCATGGTCTGGCCGTCCCAAGCGAGGTCGGTGGTCGACTCCCCCTCCCCCGCGGCGGCGTAGACGTAGGCGGCCAGGCATCGCGCCGAGGCCGAGCGGGCCAGCAGGCTGCGGTCCTCGGCCCGGCCGACGGTTATCGGACTCCCGGACAGGTTGGCCAGCACCGTGGCGCCGGCCAGCGCGGCCTGGGCGCTGGGGGGCACCGGCACGAACATGTCCTCGCACACCTCGGCGTGCAGCACGAATCCGGGCAGATCGGTCGCCTGGAACAGCAGATCCGGTCCGAACGGAATCTCTACGCCGCCCAGCCGGATGAGTCCGCGTTCGTCGGCGCCGGCGGCCAGTTGGCGGCCTTCGTAGAACTCCCGATAGGTGGGCAGGTAAGACTTCGGCGCGACCCCGAGGATGCGCCCGCGGTGGATGACGACCGCGGTGTTGTAGACGCGATGGGCATAGCGCAGTGGCGCACCCACCACGAGAACCGGCAAGAGGTCGGTGGACGCCGCGACCACGTCGAGCAGGGCCGCCTCGACGGCGCTGAGCAGGCTGTCCTGCTGCACGATGTCCTCGATCGAGTATCCCGAGAGGGTGAGTTCGGGAAAGACTGCCAGCGCGACGCCGTCGTCATGGCATTCGCGCGCCAGCCGTAGCACCGACTCGGCGTTGGCGGCCGGGTCGGCGAGCGTGGTGCGGTGGGTGCAGGCGGCGACCCGCACGAACCCGTGCCGGTAGGCGTTGTAGAAGTCCCCAGAATGCTCCATTGCCCCCCATTGTCGCCCGGGCTGTGTCAACGCGCAGCTTTCGGGTATCACCAGGGTCATGACCGATACCGCGGTGGTCGTCGTGGACATGCTCAACACCTACCGGCACGACGACGCAGAACAATTGGCAGACAACGTCGCGCAGATCGTCGAACCACTGGCCGACCTGCTGGAACGCAGCCGGGCCGACGATGATGTCGACCTGATCTACGTCAACGACAACTACGGCGACTTCACCGGGGGATTCGCCCAGATCGCCGCGGCGGCGGTGGACGGTGCCAGACCCGAGCTGGTTCGGCCGATCGTGCCGGTGGCAGGTGACCGGCTGATGACCAAGGTGCGGCACAGCGCGTTCTACGCCTCGCCGCTGGAGTATCTGCTGCGCCGGCTGGGCGCCCGGCGGGTGATCCTGACCGGCCAGGTCACCGAGCAGTGCATCCTCTACACGGCCCTGGACGCCTATGTGCGGCACCTTCCGGTGGTGATACCGGTCGACGCCGTCGCCCACATCGACGCCGAACTGGGTGCCGCCGCGTTGGAGATGATGTGCCGCAACATGGCTGCCGAGCAGTCCACCGCCGATAAGTGCCTACGCTAGCGGGATGGGCAGCACCGAGCCGACGGTCTGCGACCTGCTGACGCTACTGGCGGACCGGCGGGTCGTGGTACTCACCGGTGCCGGCATCTCCACCGATTCGGGCATTCCGGACTATCGCGGCCCGGCCTCCCCGCCGAGCAGGCCGATGACCATCACCCAGTTCGCCGGCGACCCGGTGTTTCGTCAGCGGTACTGGGCTCGCAACCACATCGGCTGGCGGCACATGGCCGACACCGCACCCAACACCGGGCACCTGGCGGTGGCCGCGCTGGAGGAAGCCGGCGTGGTGAGCGGGGTGATCACTCAGAACGTGGATCTGCTGCACACCAAGGCAGGCAGCCGACGCGTGGTGGACCTGCACGGCAGCTACGCGAGGGTGATCTGCCTGACCTGCGGGCAGTCGTTGAGCAGAGCGGCGCTGCACGAACAGTTGGAGCAGCTCAACCCGGGGTTCAGCGAGCGGGCGGGGACGCTCGGCGGCATCGCCGTGGCGCCCGATGCGGACGCCGTCGTCACCGACACCGCGTCATTCCGCTTTGTCGACTGCCGGCACTGCGACGGGATACTCAAGCCCGACATCGTCTACTTCGGCGAAAGCGTCCCCAAAGAGCGTCTTGCTCAGGCCTATTCGATGGTCGACGACGCAGAGGCATTGCTGGTGGCTGGTTCGTCGCTGACGGTGTTCTCCGGCTACCGGTTTGTTCGCCACGCCGCCGCTCGCGGGATCCCGGTCGCGATCGTCAACCGCGGTCCCACCCGCGGCGACGAGTTGGCCGACGTCAAGTTCGACGGCGGTTGTTCACCGACGCTGGCGTTACTGGCTTCGGAGCTGGCCTGCAAGACTCCGTTGCGGTAATCCGTCGGTAGAGGCACACAATCGCACCGAAATCCGGCACGATGCTCGGGTGACGAAGCAGCGACTCACTCCCGATCAGCGCAATTCCTTCCTCGCAGCGGTGCTTGGCTGGTCGATGGATGCCTTCGACTATTTCATCGTGGTGTTCGTCTACGCCGACATCGCCAAGACCTTCGGCCACACCAAGACCGAGGTCGCGTTTCTGACCACCGCCACCCTGATGATGCGCCCGCTGGGCGCGCTGCTGTTCGGCCTGTGGGCCGACCGGGTCGGCAGGCGGATACCGCTGATGGTCAACGTGATCTTCTACTCGACGGTGGGGTTCCTGTGCGCATTCGCGCCCACCTTCACCGTGCTGGTGATTCTGCGCCTGCTGTACGGGATCGGGATGGGCGGCGAGTGGGGGCTCGGCGCGGCGCTGGCCATGGAGAAGATCCCCCCGGAGCGGCGCGGGTTCTTCTCCGGGTTGTTGCAGGAGGGGTATCTGTTCGGCTACCTGGCAGCCACCGTGGCCTCGCTGCTGGTCAACGACGTCCTGGGACTGTCCTGGCGCTGGCTGTTCGGGCTTTCCATCCTGCCGGCCATGGTGAGTCTGCTGATCCGCTACCGGGTGACCGAGTCCGAGGTGTGGCAGGCCACCCAAGACCGGATGCGGTTGACCAGCACCAAGATCCGGGACGTCTTCACCGAAGGCAAGGTGCTGCGCCGGTTCTGCTATCTGGTTCTGCTGATGACCGCGTTCAACTGGATGAGCCACGGCACCCACGACATCTACCCGACATTCCTGACGTCGGCCGACGGCGCGGGCCTGTCGCACGTCACGGCCAAGTGGATCGCGGTGATCTACAACATCGGCGGCATCATCGGCGGGCTGTTCTTCGGCTCGCTGTCGCAACGTGTGGGCCGGCGCCACGCGATCATCTTCGCCGCGGTGATGGGTTTGCCGATCGTGCCGCTGTTCGCCTTGTCGCAGACCGCGGGCATGCTGTGCCTCGGCTCCTTCCTGATCCAGATCTGCGTGCAGGGCGCCTGGGGTGTCATCCCGGCGCACCTGACCGAGATGTCGCCGGATGCGATCCGCGGCTTCTATCCCGGGGTGACCTACCAGCTGGGCAATCTGTTCGCGGCGTTCAACCTTCCGATCCAGGAGCACATCGCGGCCAGCCGCGGCTATCCCTTCGCCCTGGTCGTCACCCTGGTGCCCACACTGATCGCCGTCATCGTGCTCACCGCGATCGGCAAGGACGCCACCGGCCGGCGATTCGGGCAGCCGGCGGCGGCAGCCGACCCAGAATTGACACCGGCGGACTAGTTCGCGATGGAACGGGCCCAGGCCGAGCGGTCGTAGGAGTCCTCGATCTTTCGGCGCCGCTTATCCCGCCGGGCCGGCGACAGCGCACCCGCAACGCAGGCCGGCGGCCGGCGCGTCGGGGACATGACGTAGGTGACATTGCCGCGGCGGGTACGGAGGTTGTCCGGGCTGTCGATATCGACCCGGAAGTAGTTGTTGTGGATCGTCACCAGGCCCGCCAGGGCGTTGACGACTGCCACGGCGGAGACCTGTGCGGCCGGGCGATTGGGAAAGTCGGCCATGCCGTCGTACTGCCGGCACACATCGGTCACCCGGTAGCGGCTGTCCGGCGGAACCCCGAGGCCGCCGTAGTCGGGCAGCGTCATGAACCAGACCAGCTTGGGGTCGGCCCGATAGATGCCGTGGAACGGCTGTTCCGGGTTGGCCAGCAGCACAAACGACACCTTGTCGGTGGGGACCGGCGATGCCGGACCCCGCTCCCGCAGCCACTTGCAGGCGACCTGGGCCCCCATGCTCACCCCGTAGACCACCACGTCGTCGGCATCGGGATCCGCGGCGAAGTGGCCGGTCAGCATCTCATCGAGGGCGGCAGCGCCACGCTGCACCGCCTGTACCGCAGGGACGTAGCGCAGCCCGTCGCGGTAGGCGTTGGGGTAGTCGACGCGCCGGACGGTCTTGCCCCTGGTGACCGTACCGCGGCACATGAACCGCAGAAAGCCGCTCCAACCCGCGCCGTCGATGGTGAATACCGTGCTCATCGCCGGTACTTACAGCGCCACCAGATCGTCGGCGTGGACCACCGGGCGCCGCGCATCGGGCGCCAGGTCGGCGGTCGAACGGCCGATCATGGCGTCCAGCTCCGCGGCGTCGTAGCCGACAACGCCGCGGGCGACCACCGAACCGTCCGGGCCGCACAGTTCGACGACGTCGCCGCCGTAGAACCTGCCCGACACCGCGGTGATCCCGGCTGGCAGCAGTGAGCGTCGGCGCGCCAACACCGCCTCGACGGCCCCGGCATCCAGCGTCAGCAGCCCGGCCGCGTCGGCGGCGTGACGCACCCAGAACTTGCGTGCCGACAGCCGCTGAGCCCGGGGGGCGAAGACGGTGCCGACCGACGCCTCCGACAGCGCCGCAGCGGCATCGTCGGCCGCGGCCAGCAGTACCGGCACGCCTGCGTCGGCGGCCAGCAGCGCCGACGACAGCTTCGAGACCATGCCGCCGGTGCCCAGGTGACTGCCTTCGCTGGCGACCACGCCGGCTAGGTCATCGGGTCCGGACACCTCCGGGACCAGATGGGCCGGGCCCTTGCGCGGATCGGAGTCGTAGAGGCCGTCGATGTCGGAGAGCAGCACCAGCGCCTCAGCGCCGACCAGATGCGCCACCAGGGCCGACAACCGGTCATTGTCGCCGAAGCGAATCTCGTTGGTGGCCACCGTGTCGTTCTCGTTGACGATGGCCACCGCGTGCAACGCGCGCAACCGGTCCAAGGTGCGTGCGGCGTTGGTGTGCGACACCCGCATGGAGACGTCCTGGGCGGTGAGCAGCACCTGTCCGACGGTGCGGCCGAATCGGCCGAAGGCGGCACTCCAGGCGTTGACCAGCGCCACCTGGCCCACGCTGGCCGCGGCCTGCTTGGTCGCCAGATCGGTGGGCCGCCGGCTCAACCCGAGTGGGTCCAGGCCGGCGGCGATAGCCCCCGAGGACACGATCACCACATCCGAGCCGGCCTTCATCCGAGCCTCGATGGCCTCGGCGAGCCCCGCCAACCGTGCCGCATCGAACCTGCCATTGTCGCTGGTCAGCGCGGTGGTGCCGATCTTGACCACCACACTGCGCGCAGTCCGGACAGCCTCGCGCGCATCCGAGTGCACGCGGGTCATGAATCCTCCGAGTGCTCGCGCCGTTGCTTGCGCGCGACCTTGCGCTCCGCGGCCCCCACCCGGTCGGTGCGTTCCAGCCTGCTGTCGGTCCCCCGGCCCGACAGCGTGACGTCCACCCCCGCCGGGGTGGCCGGCTCCCAGTCAAAGGTCATGTCCCCGATGGTCACCGCACAGCCCGGGCGGGCGCCCAGCCGCAGCAGCTCTTCCTCGACCCCGAGCCGGGCCAGCCGGTCGCCCAGGTAGCCGACCGCCTCGTCGTTGTCGAAGTTGGTCTGGTGCACCCAGCGCTCGGGCCGGGTGCCCCGCACGACGAAGCCGCCGTCGCCGTCGGGTTCGACACTGAAGCCGGTCTCCCCCGCGAGCACCGGGCGAATCACCGGCCGGCGCGCCACCGGCTCCGGTTGCGCGGCACGGTAGTCCCGCACCATCTCGGCCAGCGCAAAAGTCAACGGCCGCAAGCCCACCCGGCTCACCGTGGAGACCATGAACACCGGCCATCCGCGCTCGGCCACGATGTCGTCGCGGACGAACTCCGCCATCTCCAGCGCCTCAGGAACGTCGATTTTGTTGAGCACCACCGCCCGCGGCCGATCGATCAGGTCGCCGAGCACCGAATCCCCTTGCATGGTGGGGGTGTAGGCGGCAAGTTCGGCCTCGATCGCCTCGATGTCGGACAGCGGATCCCGACCGGGCTCAGCAGTCGCGCAGTCCACGACATGCACCAGCACCGCGCAGCGCTCGATGTGCCGCAGAAAATCCAAACCCAGGCCGCGTCCGGTGGAGGCTCCCGGGATGAGGCCGGGGACATCGGCGACGGTGTAGGTGTCCTCCCCGGCCGAGACCACGCCCAGGTTCGGTGCCAGGGTGGTGAAGGGATAGTCGGCGATCTTCGGCTTTGCCGCCGAGATCACCGATACCAGCGCGGACTTGCCTGCAGAGGGGAACCCGATCAGGCCGACGTCGGCGACGGTCTTGAGTTCCAGGGTGAGGTCACGGGCTTCGCCCTTCTCCCCCAAAAGTGCGAAGCCGGGCGCCTTGCGGGCCCGCGACACCAGAGCGGCGTTGCCCAGCCCGCCGCGACCACCGGCCGCCGCCTCGAAACGCGCGCCCGCGCCTACCAGGTCGGCCAGCAGCCGGCCGTGTTCGTCGAGGACGACGGTGCCGTCGGGAACCTTGATCTCCAGGTCCGCGCCGGCGGCGCCGACCTTGTTGTTGCCCTGTCCCTGCTTGCCGGACGCCGCGGAGATGTGCGGCCGGAAGTGGAAGTCCAGCAGCGTATGCACGCCGGGATCGACGACCAACACGACGCTGCCGCCGCGACCGCCGTTTCCACCGTCGGGGCCGCCGAGCGGCTTGAACTTCTCCCGATGGATCGACGCGCAGCCGTTGCCCCCGTCGCCGGCGCGCACATGGATGACAACGCGGTCGACGAACCGGGACATGGCGTTACTACCTATCCGGCGCGCAAAGGCGCCCAATCACGCCCGGCGACTAGTCGCGGGCGACAGGCACGATGTTGACGGTCTTGCGGCCGCGCTTCAGCCCGAACTCGACCGAACCGGGTGCCGTGGCGAACAGGGTGTCGTCCCCGCCGCGCCCGACGTTGATGCCGGGGTGGAAATGAGTACCCCGCTGCCGCACCAAAATCTCGCCGGCCTTGACGACCTGGCCGCCGAACCGCTTGACGCCAAGCCGCTGGGCATTGGAGTCGCGCCCGTTACGTGAGCTGGAAGCGCCCTTCTTGTGTGCCATCTCGCTGCCTCCTGCTGCTACTTGATTCCGGTGACCTTGAGCACGGTCAGCTGCTGACGGTGCCCCTGCCGCTTGTGGTAGCCGGTCTTGTTCTTGAACTTGTGGATGCGGATCTTGGGACCCTTGGTGTGCTCGAGCACCTCGCCGGTGACCGCTACCTTCGCCAGCTTGGCTGCGTCGGTGGTGACGGTCTGTCTCTTAT
>NZ_JRMK01000043.1:0-29819 GCF_000972925.1 Mycobacterium sp. UM_Kg1
CGTAGTCGTCGAATTTGCGGCGTGCCCGCTCCCGGGCTTTCTCCGGGGCGCCGTGATGCACGCCTTGCGGGGCGTGGCTGATCAGGCCCGGCGGCATCGGGACGCCGTAGAGCGAACCGCCGTGGAAGAACGCGATCTCGTCGAAGTCGACGTTGCGGTGATACCACGGGGTGCGTTCGGTTCCGGCCACCTGCTCGGCGGGTTTGGGCAGGAAGTTCATCACGTAGACCCCGGTGGCCTCCATGAACAGATGCACCGTGGGGGGCAGGTGCACGCTGTCGGAGGTCACCACGTTGTAGTCGGCGATGTTGAACGAGAACGGGAAGTTGTCACCGCGCCAGCCTTCGACGTCGATCGGATGGTGCTGGTAGTGCAACGTCGTGGGCCCGCCGTCGTGGATCAGCCGGACCTCGTAATTCTCGCGGCCGTCGTCGTCGATGGGTGCCGGCTCGGGGATGACCACCAGGGAGGGGTCGAACGGGAAGTGGCGGCCCAGCGGCCCGGGTGCCGGGACCCGGAACTCGTCGGTGGCCTCGATCATCAGCAGCGTGGTCTCGGCCGCGGGCAGCTGTCGCCAGGTGGTCGCCTTGGGCAGGTACAGCCAATCGCCCTCGCGGTAGTCCAGCGGGCCGAATTCGGTCTCCAGCTGTCCCGACCCGGCGTGGACGAAGCAGAGCAGGTCGCCGTCGACATAGCGGACGTGAAATGGCATCTCGGCGGTGCGCCGCGAGAGCCGGATGCGGCAGTCGGCATTGCTGAACAACAGCAGGGGGTCGCCGGCGGCGTCGGAGGCGTCGGCCGGCTGCAGGAGTGCGCCCAGCACGTCGACCGGCCGCAGCGGGCCCTCAGCGCGGTAGGCGGTGGGGTCGTTGCGGCGGTACATGTTGGCCGTGCGGCCGGTGAAGCCGCCACGGCCCAGCTCGTCGTCTTTGAGTCCGTCGAGGTCGGCGTGGATACGACGCGGCGTCGTGCCTTTGCGCAGGTGGACGAAGGATTCCATGGGCGACTCCCGGAGATCGGCCTCAATAAGTAAAAGCGACATTACTTTTTCTTTTGGGCGGGGGCAAGGGGTCGCACCGGGTGGGGGCAGCGCTACGCACGAATCGCACCCGCGGGGTCCGCGGGTGCGATTCGGTCGTACGGCAGTACCAGGGCCGGGCCTACTTGAGCTCGGCGGAGGACAGGCCCAGCAGCCGCCGGGCCACCACCAGCAGTTGGATCTGCTGGGTGCCCTCGAAGATGTCGAGGATCTTGGAGTCGCGGCTCCACTTCTCCAGCAGGGTCTGCTCGGAATAGCCCAGGGTGCCGGCCATTTCGACGGCCTTGAGGGTGATGTCGCTGGCGACCCGGCCCGCTTTGGCCTTGCCCATCGACGCCTCTTTGGAGTTGGGGATGCTGTTGTCGGCCTGCCACGCCGAGCGCAGCGTCAGCAGGTTGGCAGACTCCCAGTCGGCCTCCATTCGCAGAAATTCCGCGGCCGGGGCGCTTTGGGCGTGGGCCGGCTTGTCGTAGGAGATCTCGATGCCGGCAGCGGTGAGCATCGTGCGCAGTTCTTCGAGCGCGGCGCGCGCCACCCCGACCGCCATGGCGGCCACGATCGGGCGGGTGTTGTCGAAGGTCTCCATCACTCCCGAGAAGCTCTTCTCGGTGTTGATCTCCGGGCTGCCCAGCAGGTTGTCCTTAGGGATGCGGGCATTGTCGAACCGGATCACCGCGGTGTCGGAGGCCTTGATGCCCAGCTTGTGCTCCAGTCGCTCCACGATCACGCCCGGGTGTTCGCGCGGCACGATGAACGACTTGATCGCCGCGCGGCCCAGCGACTTGTCCAGCGTCGCCCACACCACGATGTGGGTGGCCCGCGAGCCGGCGGTGACGAAGATCTTCTCGCCGTTGATGACGTACTCGTCCCCGTCCAGGGTCGCCGTGGTGCTCACCGCCGCCGAGTCGGAGCCGAAGCTGGGCTCGGTGATGGCCATCGCGGCCCACACCTTGCCCAGGCGCTCGAGCTGTTCGTCGGTCGCCACGCCGGAGATCGCCGCGTTGCCCAGGCCCTGGTAGGGCACCGACAGCATCAACGCGACGTCGCCCCAGCTCATCTCGAGCACCTGCAACAGCGCCGCCATGTTGGCGCCGTTGCGGTTCCCGGTCTGCTCGCCGGAGGACCGGAAGGCCTCGGCGCCGGCCATCGCGTTACCGCCGGCCCCCGAGACGCCTTCGAACAGGGTTTCCAAAGTGTCGAGCTCGACGGGGTAGGCGTGCTCACGTGCGTCGTACTTGCGCGAGATGGGTCGCAGCATCTCGGCCGCCCCGGCATGGGTCATCTCGATGACTTCCTGCAGCTTGCGGGGCAGTTCCAGATTGATTGCCATGATCAGACTTTCGTGTTCGCAGCGGAGTTTGCTTGGTGTGGTGGGCGGCTCAGACGACCAGAACGCCCTCGGCGACGCCGAGTGCCCGCAGATCGCGGTACCAGCGCTCCACCGGGTGCTCCTTGGTGTAGCCGTGGCCGCCGAGCAGCTGCACCCCGTCCAGGCCGATCTGCATGCCCTTGTCGGTCGCCAGCCGCTTGGCCAGAGCGGCTTCCCGGATGAACGGCAGTCCCTGGTCGCACCGCGACGCGCCGCGCCAGGTCACCAGGCGCAGGCCGTCGAGCTCGATGGCGATGTTGGCGCACATGAATGCCACCGACTGACGGTGGGCGATCGGCTCGCCGAACGCCTCGCGCTCCTTGATGTAGGGCATGACGTGGTCGAGGACCGCGTGGCAGGTGCCCACCGCCAGGGCGGCCCAGCCCAGCCGGGACAGCGCCAGGGCCTGCGAGTAATCGGAATCGGCCGCGGCGTCCTCGCCCAGGCGGGCGCTCAGCGGAACCGTCACCTTGTCCAGCTCGATCTGCCCCAGGGCGGCGGCCCGCAGGCCCATGCTGGGGTCTGCCTTGACAGTCAGGCCCGGTGTCGAGGACTCGACGAGGAACAAGGCGGGCTTGCCGTTCAGCTGGGCCGCCACGATGAACAGTTCCGCGTCGGCGGCGGCCGGCACCAACGACTTCACGCCGTCGAGGCGGTAGCCGCTGGGCGTGCGCACCGCGGTCGTCTTGAGGCTGGTCGGGTCGAACAGCGGGTGCGGCTCGGTGATCGCGACGCTGGCCTGCGGGACGTTTTCGCCGGCGAACTCGGGCAGATAGGTGGCCTGTTGATCGGCGCTGCCCCAGTGGGTCAACGCCGCGGCCACCCCGCCGGGCGCCAGGATCGGCAGCGCCAGGCCCATGTCGCCGTATCCCAGCGCCTCGGCGACCAGCACATTGGTCACCGCGGAGCGGTGCGCGGCGATGCCGTCGAAGTCCTCCGGGATGTTGATGGCCGTGACGCCCAGTTCGGCTGCCTTGCCGAGCAGTTCGCGGGGGTAGTCGAGGGCCTCGTCGGCATCGTGCGCCGCCGGCCGCAGCAACTCGGCGGCGAACTCCTCGACGGTGTCGATGATCATCTGCTGGTCGTCGTCGGGGGTCAGGTCGAAGTAGTCGCTGCCCTTGCCGGCTTCGCGCCCTGTGCCGGGGGCGCTGAGCCGGGTCGGCGCCTTGCCCAGGCCCTGGACCTTCTTGAACTGGCGGGTGGAGGCGCCGGCGACGGAGAACGCCGTCTTCACGCCGTAGTTCAGGCCGCGGTTGAGCGGCTCGCGGAGCCGGTAGCGGTCCAGGAATTCCCGGCTGACCAGCGGGGTGACGAGCGAGAGTGCGGTCGCGATCGGTGTGCGCTTGTGCGGGACCGAACCGACGCCGCTGGCGCGACTGTTCAGCCGGGGCTTGGAGCCGCTGCGGGCGGGGGCGATATCAGTCATGTCAGAGCCTCACTCGATGGAAGGTTGTGCCGATGGCACCCACCTTACTCTGAAGTAAGATGACTCGTAAGTAAGGTGTGACGAAGTCCGCAGCCGGCCGCCCGCGCCGGCGGCCGGCTACCGCGGCGTGAGCGCCGCCAGCACCTGCGGGTGCAGGGCGGGATTGGCGGCCACTGCGCAGTTGCCGTGCGGGCCGGGGTTACCGGACAGGTCGGTGAACACGCCGCCCGCCTCGCGCACCAAGATGTCGACGGCGGCCAGATCCCATACCGACACCGCGGGCTCGATGGCCGCGTCCACCGCGCCCTCGGCGACCAGGCAGTACGCCCAGAAATCGCCGTAGGAACGGGCTCGCCACACCGCCTCGGTCAGCCCCAGGAACTGCTCGCGCAGGCCGCGCGGACCCCAATAGTTCAGCCCGGCGAACGTCAGGCTCGACGAGCCCACGTCGGACACCGAGGACACCGACAACCGCCGCGCCGGCGCGCCGGCGACCGAGTCGAATGCGCCCTGACCCCGGGTCGCCCACCAGCGCCGGTGCAATGCCGGGGCGCTGACCACCCCGAGGATCGGCACGCCGTCCTCCAGCAGGGCGATAAGAGTGGCCCACACCGGCACACCCCGCACGAAGTTCTTGGTGCCGTCGATGGGGTCGATGATCCATTGGCGCCCGGTGAACGTGGCGGTGCCACCGAATTCCTCGCCCAGAATCTCGTCGTGCGGGCGCTGCGCCACCAGCACCTCGCGCAGTGCGGTTTCGACGGCCTGGTCGGCGTCGGTCACCGGGGTCAGGTCCGGTTTGGTGTCGACCCGCAGGTCGAGTGCACCGAAGCGCGCCAGGGTGATTTCGTCCGCCCGATCGGCCAAGGCCAGGGCGAGCGTGAGGTCGTCATCGAGATTGTCGTTGATCTGCGCCATGGCGAAAGTCCTACCATGGCCGCATGTGGGAGTTCGGGGCACTGCTGTTGCTGGTGGCGATTCTGGCGGTGTTCCTGGCGCCGCGATTTCTCCGATCGGGGCCGCGTGGGGAAGCCCAGGAGGGCACCGTGCTGGTCACCGGTGTCAGCCCGCGGCCCGAGGCCACCGGCGCGCAATACGTCACCATCACCGGTGTCCTGCACGGTCCGACGGTGGCCGAGCACGAGGTCTATCAGAGATACGCGGTCGACGTCGGCAACTGGCCCAGCGTGGGCGACCTGTTGCCGGTGAGGTACTCACCGCGCAATCCGGACAACTGGGTGCTGACCGGGCCGCCGGGGGAGTGACCTTCGCGGCTACGGTGACTGCGACTCCGGTAACGGCACCGTCAACGTCGTCGGCCCCGCACAATCGCACTCCGGGCAGGACTCGGTGGCGTCCGACCCGTGCGCGACCCGCAGCATCTCGTCGACGCTGGCCAGCTTGACCCGGGGCCGGCCATGCGGCTCACCGGTGGACCGCTCGTGGGCGTCGATCAGCTGCCAGTGGTCGGCGGTGACCAGCTCCGGCCGTCGTGACAGCAGCCACTGCTGCAGGGTCGACTCGTAGTCGGCGCCGCGGTCGGGGAGAGCACCCGCTGCCGCGCGGGCGGCCAGGTCTGCGGCGAGCGTGTCGACGGTGGCCTGGGAGTCGCTCTTGTTGGAGCCGATGACCCCGGAGGGCCCCCGCTTGATCCAGCCCACCACGTATTGATCGTTGGTGCCTTCGATCCGGCCGTCGGTGTGGGGAATGGTGCAACTGCGTTCGTCGAACGGCAGCCCCGGCATCGGCACGCCGCGATAGCCGACCGAGCGCACCACCAGCTGGGCCGGCAGCACCTCGCGCTCGCCGGTGTCGCGCGCGCTGACCCGGCCCTGCTCGTCGGCCGCCAACGCATTGCGGCCCAGCACGATCTCCTCGACCCGGCCGTTGCCGCGGATCTCGATCGGCGACGTGCAGAACCGGAACACGATCCGGCGATGCCCCGGGCGGGTCGGGCGCCCGACATAGGTCTGCAGCACCTTGATGTTCTGCCGGGCATGCTTGCCGGCCGCTTCGATGTCCGCATCGGTGATGCCGGCGAATTCGGCGGGGTCGATCACCACGTCGACGTCGTCGAGGCCTTTGAGGTGTCCGAGTTCGCGCAGTTCCGGGCTGGTGAACGTGGCCTGCAACGGGCCGCGCCGGCCCACGATCACCACCTCTTCCACGCCGCGCGAACCGAGCAGATCCAGGGCGTGGTCGGCGATGTCGGTGCGGCGAAGCTCGTCGGGCTGGCTGACCAGGATGCGGGCCACGTCCAGCGCCACGTTGCCGTTGCCGACCACGATGGCGCGCGTGCACGACAAGTCGGGTGCGTGGTCGGTGAAGTGCGGATGCGCGTTGTACCAGCCGACGAAATCCACCGCGGCGACGCTGCCGGGCAGGTCCTCGCCGGGTATGCCCAGGTGGCGATTCGACTGCGCACCGATCGCGTAGATCACCGCGTCGTAGCGTTCGGCCAGTTCCTCGGGCATCACGTGCTCGCCGACGGTGATGTTGCCGAAGAACCGGAATCGGGGGTCGGCGGCGGTCTTCTCGAACTGAGCGCTGATCGACTTGATCTTCGGGTGATCCGGCGCCACGCCCGAACGCACCAGCCCCCACGGTGTCGGCAGCATCTCCAGCATGTCGACGTGCACGTCAACCTCGCCGCCCCCGGCCAGCTTGAGCAGGGCCGCCGCGGCGAAGTAGCCGGACGGACCGGAGCCGACGATCGCGACGTGGTAGGGCCGCATCACTGGAACCTTCTTTCCCCATCGGAAGTCGTTCACGCACCGCGCAACCCCGATGCTAGAGGTCGCCTGCCGATGGCCGCCGGTAACCTCGATAAACGTGGAAACAGACCGCCAGCCTGAGATTGCCGCCCTCGACACCACCATGACCACGGTGGAGCGGGTGGTTGACGTCGACGGCCTGCGCAGCCGCATCGAAAAGCTTGAACACGAGGCGTCCGACCCGAACCTGTGGGACGACCAGGCCCGCGCGCAGCGCGTGACCAGCGAGTTGTCCCACGCTCAGGGAGAGCTGCGCCGCGTGGAAGAACTCCGGCGCCGCCTCGACGACCTGCCGGTGCTCTACGAGCTGGCGGCCGAGGAGGAGGGCGCGGCCGCCGCCGAGGCGCTGGCCGATGCCGACGCCGAGCTGGCGTCGCTGCGCGCCGACGTCGAGGCCATGGAGGTTCGCACCCTGTTGTCCGGCGAGTACGACGAGCGCGAGGCGCTGGTCACGATCCGCTCGGGCGCGGGCGGTGTGGATGCCGCGGACTGGGCCGAGATGTTGATGCGGATGTACATCCGCTGGGCCGAGCAGCACAACTACAGCGTCGAGGTGTTCGACACTTCATATGCCGAAGAGGCCGGGATCAAAAGCACCACCTTCGCGGTGCACGCGCCCTTCGCCTACGGAACCCTGTCGGTGGAGCAGGGCACCCACCGGCTGGTGCGGATCAGCCCGTTCGACAACCAAGGCCGCCGGCAGACGTCATTCGCCGAGGTCGAGGTGCTGCCGGTGGTGGAGACCACCGATCACATCGACATCCCCGAAGGAGATGTCCGAGTCGATGTGTACCGCTCCAGCGGGCCCGGCGGACAGTCGGTGAACACCACCGACTCGGCGGTCCGGCTCACCCACATCCCCACCGGGATCGTCGTCACCTGTCAGAACGAGAAATCGCAGTTGCAGAACAAGGTTTCGGCGATGCGGGTGCTGCAGGCCAAGCTCATGGAGCGCAAGCGATCCGAGGAGCGCGCCGAGATGGATGCGCTCAAAGGTGACGGGGGCAGCTCGTGGGGCAACCAGATGCGCTCCTACGTGCTGCACCCCTACCAGATGGTCAAAGACCTGCGCACCGAGTATGAAGTCGGCAATCCCGCCGCGGTGCTCGATGGGGACATCGACGGATTCCTGGAGGCCGGCATCCGCTGGCGCAACAGGCCCGAAGGAGACTGAGCGCATGGTCTTGGCGTTCTCCCCGGGACTGCGCTGGCACGAGGTGTGGCGCGGTCAGATCGGCGAGTGGGTCATGACCAAGGGCCTGCAGATCGTCCTGCTGCTCATTGCGGCGGTGCTGGCGTCCCGGTTCATCAACTGGGCGGCGCACCGCGTCACCCGGAGGCTGGAACTGGGATTCCAGGCCAGTGACGCGCTGGTGCGGTCGGAGGCCTCCAAACACCGTCAGGCAGTCGCCTCGGTGATCTCCTGGCTCTCGGTGGTGTTGCTGTGTGTGATGGTTGCCGTTCAGATCACCAGCATTCTCGACATCCCGATCGGGTCGCTGGTGGGACCGGCCGCGGTGATCGGCGGCGCGATCGGCTTCGGCGCCCAGAAACTGGTGCAGGACCTGCTCAGCGGGTTCTTCATCATCACCGAAAAGCAATACGGCTTCGGCGATCTGGTGCAGCTGAGCATGGTCGGGGCATCGGTGGAGGCGTTGGGAACTGTCGAGGACGTGACGCTGCGGGTGACCAAGCTGCGCACCCCCAACGGGGAGGTGTTCACCGTTCCCAACGGCAATATCGTCCGGTCGCTGAACCTGTCCAAGGACTGGGCCCGCGCCGTCGTCGACATCCCGGTACCCACCAGCGCCGACCTGACCCGGGTCAACGAGGTGCTGCACCAGGTGTGTGTGAACGCCCGCGAGGCCGACGCCCCGCTGCGGGACCTGCTGCTGGACGAACCGTCGATCATGGGGGTCGAAAGCATCGAGCTCGGTGTGGTCAACCTGCGCATGGTGGCTCGCACCCTGCCCGGCAAGCAGTTCGAGGTGGGCCGGCGGTTGCGCATCCAGGTGGTCCGGGCACTGGCGTCGGCCGGCGTCGTCACCGCCGGTGACGTCAAACCGGTGGAGGCGCTGTCATGAGCAGCGCGGAACAGCCCGCTGAGGCGCCGCAGCGCTCGGACCGGGCCGACGGCAGGCGATGGCGCTGGCCCTCGCACCTGTTCGGGGGGCGGGTCCGCACCTCCACATTGGTGCTCGTCGTCGCCTTCGTCGCGGTGTGGTGGCTCTACGACAGCTACCGCGAGGAGCCGGCGCCGCCGCCCGCACCCCAGGTGGTGCCGCCGGGATTCATCCCCGACCCGGCCTACACCTGGGTGCCGCGCACCCGGCTCCAGCAGCCGCCGGTGACCATCACCAAGACCGTGACGCCCCCGCCCACCACCACCGAGGCGCCGGTGCCGGCCGAACCACCGCCCCCCGAGCCGCCGGCGCCGACCCCGGTTCCGGGGTTTCCGTTCTGTCCGCCGCTGTGCCCGCCGGCCCCGGTCGCGCCGGAGCCGACCGAGCCCGGCCCGCCGGTGCCCCCGCCCACCGCGCCGCCCGTTGCCCCGGAGAATCCCGCCCCGCCCGGCCCGGCGATACCCGCGTCCCCGCCCGGTCCGGTCGCCCCGCAGGGCTAAACTGCGTGCCGTGATGATCACGCTCGACCATGTCACCAAGCAGTACAAAGCGTCGGCCCGTCCGGCGCTCGATGACATCAACCTCAAGATCGACAAGGGCGAGTTCGTGTTCCTGATCGGCCCGTCCGGCTCGGGCAAGTCCACGTTCATGCGACTGCTGCTCGCCGAGGAGACGCCCACGTCGGGCGACATTCAGGTGTCGAAGTTTCACGTCAACAAACTGGCCGGTCGCCAGATCCCCAGCCTGCGCCAGGTACTCGGATGCGTTTTCCAGGACTTCCGGTTGTTGCAGCAGAAGACGGTCTTCGAAAACGTCGCGTTCGCGCTGGAGGTCATCGGCAAAAAGCCGGAGATGATCAATCGGGTCGTCCCGGAGGTCCTGGAGATGGTCGGGCTGTCCGGAAAGGCCAACCGGCTGCCCGGCGAGTTGTCCGGCGGCGAGCAGCAGCGCGTCGCGATCGCGCGGGCCTTCGTCAACCGGCCACTGGTGCTGTTGGCCGACGAGCCGACGGGGAACCTGGACCCGGAGACAAGTGAGGACATCATGGACCTGCTGGAGCGGATCAACCGGACGGGAACGACGGTGCTGATGGCGACTCACGACCACCACATCGTCGACTCGATGCGCCAGCGGGTGGTCGAGCTGTCGCTGGGGCGTCTGGTGCGCGACGAACAGCGCGGCGTCTACGGGATGGACCGCTGACGTGCGCTTCGGCTTTCTGTTCAACGAGGTCGTCACCGGCCTGCGCCGCAATATCACCATGACGGTGGCGATGATCCTCACCACCGCGATCTCGATCGGCCTGTTCGGGGGCGGCCTGCTGGTGGTGCGCCTGGCCGACCAGTCGCGCGCCATCTACCTCGACCGGGTGGAATCGCAGGTGTTCCTCGACCCCGAGGTCGCTGCCGACGACCCCAATTGCGACGGCCAGGCATGCAAGGCGCTGCGGGAGCACATCGAGCAACGCGATGACGTGAAGTCGGTGCGTTATCTGAACTCCGACGACGCCTACGCCGACGCGATCCGCAAGTTTCCCGAATTCAAGGACGTGGCCAGCAAGGACTCCTTCCCGGCCTCGTTCATCGTCAAGCTCGAAAACCCGGAGCAGAGCAAGGATTTCGACGCCGCGATGCTGGGCCAGCCGGGTGTGCTCAGCGTCCTGAACCAGAAGAAGCTGATCGATCGACTGTTTGCCGTGCTCGACGGCCTGAGCAGTGTCGCGTTTGCGGTTGCCCTGGTGCAGGCGGTCGGGGCCGTGCTGTTGATCGCCAACATGGTTCAAGTGGCCGCCTACACCCGCCGCACCGAGGTTTCCATCATGCGCCTGGTCGGTGCCAGCCGCTGGTACACCCAGCTGCCGTTCCTGGTCGAGGCGGTATTGGCTGCCACGGTCGGAGTCATCATTGCGATCGTGGGGCTGATCGTGGTGCGCGCACTGTTCCTCGACAACGCGCTCAGCCAGTTCTATCAAGCGCATCTGATCGCGCGTATCGATTACGCCGACATCCTTTACATCTCGCCGATTCTGTTGTTACTGGGCGCGGCGATGGCCGGAGCGACGGCATACGTGACGCTTCGGCTGTACGTCCGGCGGTAGCGGTGGCGAAGAAGTCGGCGGACAAGGGCCGCAAGAAGCAGCCGGGCAAGCAGATTGTCGCGTCGAATCGCAAGGCGCGGCACAACTACGCGATCCTCGACGTGTACGAGGCCGGAGTAGCGCTGGTCGGCACGGAGGTGAAGAGCCTGCGGGCCGGTCAGGCCTCCCTGGTCGACGCGTTCGCCACCGTCGACGACGGCGAGGTGTGGCTGCGCAATATGCACATTCCCGAGTACCAGCACGGCACCTGGACCAACCACGATCCGCGCCGCACCCGCAAACTGCTGCTGCACCGGCGTCAGATCGACATGCTGATCGGCAAGATCCGCGACGGCAATCTCACCCTGGTGCCCTTGTCGGTGTACTTCAACGAGGGCAAGGTCAAGGTCGAACTGGCGCTGGCCCGCGGTAAGCAGGCCCACGACAAGCGCCAGGACCTCGCCCGTCGGGATGCGCAACGCGAGGTCACCCGGGCGCTGGGCCGGCGGGCCAAGGGCATGTGACCGGCGCCGTCCTGGCGCTGATGTCAGCGGCCGGTTTCGGGGTCAGCGATTTCGCCGGCGGCCTCGCCGCACGTCGCGTCCCCGCCCTGCGGGTAGTCCTGGTGTCCTACCCGGTGGCGCTGGCGGTTCTGGGCACGCTCGCCGTCGCGGTGGGCGGCCCCATTCCCCCGGGTGCGGTCGGCTGGGGCACGGCTTCGGGCATTGCGCTGGGGCTGGGTGGATGGTGGTTCTACGCCGCTTTGGGCGCGGGGCCCATCTCGGTTGTGTCGCCGATCTCGGCGGTGCTCACCGCCGCGGTTCCGGTCGTGGTCGGCTTGACGCTGGGGGAGCGGCCCGGGCCGGTGGCCTACGGCGGTATTGCGCTGGCGCTGGTGGCGGTGGCCCTGGTGAGCCGGCAGACCACCGATGAGGACATCCGGCCGCACCGGTTCACCCGTAAGGTTGCCTGGCTGACCGTTGGCGCCGGTGTGATGTTCGGACTGGACTTCGTGTTCATCCACCAGGCTCCAGCGGATTCCGGCCTGTGGCCGCTGGCGTTTGCGCGGGTGGCGGCCGCGGTGCTGGTGCTCACCGCGGCGGGCGGAGCGGGCGAATGGGGATTGCCCACCGGCAGGCCGCTGCGGCTGGCGCTGCTGGCGGGTCTGTCGGACGCGGCGGCCAATATCGCGATGCTGCTGGCGCTGCGGGGATCGGAGCTGTCGTCGGTCAGCGTGCTGATAGCGCTGTTCCCGGCCGTAACCGTGGTGCTTGCCATTGTGGTGTTGCGCGAGCGGGTGTACTACGGCCAGCTGCTGGGCATGGCAGCAGCAGTGGTGTCGATAGCGATGATCACGGCCCGATAGGGCGAAAGCGCGCACAGATTCATACGTTCGGGTGACGGGCCAGATCGGCTTGGGTTGTTAGCGTCAGACGTGATCGCCAACTGCGGCGAGCATGAGCGGATATCCGGAGGAGACGTATGCTCGGGCCCGTCGGCGCAGGCGTCGATCAGCTACGTGCATTGAGGCGCCGTGTTTCGACTGCGGGTGCTCCGCCCGTCCTTGGCCGGCGGGGCCCGGGCCCCACGGTCAGCGGTACGGCGGCACTGTGTAGTGGCCGCAGCGGTGCCCCGGCGCCCTGGGAGTTCCCGAGCCCGTTTGATGCGTATCAGGATCCCGGTGGGCAGACGTCGCTGTGGCCGATCGGCATCGGTACGGCGATCGGTGTGGCGGCTTTCGGTACCACGAGCAACTACCTCGAGCGTGAGGCGGCCACTCGGTGGGGAGGCATCGTCAGCGATTTCGCCAAAGCCGACTTCATTGTTGCCGCCGCCGCGACCGACGCCGCGTTCCCGGTCTCCGGCCATGGGATGCGGCGGCGCTACCTGCCCAAATTGATCTCGAAATTCTGTTCCTCCCCGGCGGGCAGCTGATGCTGGCCGCGCAGGCAATGATGCTCACCGACGACGAGGTCGTCGCGCTGGCCGCCATGCTGGGGCGGGCCTGGCCGACTGGACTGGCCACCGTGGCCGCGACGTCCGACGAACTCACCAAGGCAGCGGTACGGGGGCTTCGGTCGCTGGCCGCCCGCGGAATCATCGCCGAAGACCCCGAGGGGGGTTATCGGGCCCATCCGGGCGTGGTCGCGGTCATCCAGACGTTTCTGCGTGCACCTCGCCGGATCGGCGCCTATCTCGCTCCGGTTGAGGCGGTCCAAACCATGGCCGGGGCGTCGATCACGGCGGTGCCGGTGGCGGGCATCTGGTGGATCGACTCGGCGACAGCCGATGGCGTGCACGGATTCCGGCAGGCTGAGGGCGACGATGTGCTCGGGACCATCACCGAGCTGGCTGAACAGACGCGTGACGGGACCCTGCTGTCGGGCATCGACGACCCATCGTCGTACGCCTGCGTGATCGTCTACGGAGACGGGACGGATGAGCAGACCGTGGTGCTGGCGAACAGCACCGATCGTCAGTCCTGGGACCGCGGCCCGCTGGCCCGGGCGCTGGCGGCCGCGGGCGCCTGAGCCGGCCGGATCACAAGTCGCCCAGGCTCAAGACGCCGTCTTCGATGGCTCGTGCGAGCAACGCCGCTTTGGTGGGCGCGGGCCTGCCCACCGCCGCGTACTTGGCCCGGGCCCGCTGGAGGTGGGTGCGGACCGTGGTCGGCGCGATGTGCAGCCGGCTGGCGACCAGTTCCTTGCTCTCGGTCTGGAACCAGGTGATCAGCACCTCCTTCTCGCGGTCGGAGAGGTTGGTGCGTCCCGACGTCTGGTCGCTCGCCAGCGCCTTGGCCATCTGGGGCCCGACGTAGGGCTCGGAAGTGTGCGCCGCCTGGATGGCGTCGATGAGGTGACGCTGACCTTCGGTCTTCACCAGATAAGTGACCGCGCCGACCTCCAGGCAGGTCAGGATCACTTCATCGGTCGACAGCTGGGAGTAGACGATGACCCGCTGTCCCGCCTCGCACATGGCGCGCAGGGCATCGAAGGCCGGCCGATCGCCGTCGATGAACACGTCGAAGATCACGAGGTCGATCTCGTTGGGAATGTCGGGGTAGCGCGCGAGCATCTCCGTGGTGCTGTGAAAACTACCCAGAATGTTGATCGTCGGATCGGCCTGTGCGCACCACGCACCGATGCCGGCGTGGACGACATCGTGGCTATCGATGACGGCGACCGTGATAGCGGATGAGCCGACGCAGGAATCGGTTGCGTGGGCTTCGAGTTCCCCGGTCAAGCCTGCCTGGCCCCCTGGTATGTCCGAGCTGGCCCACCGGGCGAGCTGAGGTGCACTTAGGTGGACGCGCGTCCGCTTCGCGCGCTGCCGCTCCCAGAATAGTTATCAACTTTCTGGTTGACAAGTTTTGATGATCCGGGTCAAAAGTTCAAATGTTATCTACCGCCGTGCACCGTTAAGCGGTGGTCGGCACGGGTTCCGACCGTGCCGCCCACTGCCGGCGAGCCCTCGTCGGATGGACCCAGCGCCCCGTTCGGCCACAGGTGGCCGGCCGCTCCCAGGGGCCTGCGCCGCGGCGCCCGGCGGCCGGGAAGAAATGGTCGTGTCCTGTCGTTGCAGCCCGGTACGATGGGTTGTCCCACTGAAGTGGTGGGGCGACAGAGATAAGGACAGGGGGCTGAAAGGTTTCGACTGCGTGTGTCGAATCAAGGGAAGCGTGCCGGTGCAGGCAAGAGACCACCGTTAAGCGTCGCTGTAAACAAGTAAGCGCCAACGTTGCACTTACTCCGGCTAAGGTCGCTCTCCAGAGCGACTTCGCTCTCGCTGCCTAAGCGATAGCGGGCCTGTCAGACCGGGACCTCCCTCGGCCCGGACCCTGGCATCGACTAGAGGGATCCACCGATACGTCCGGTCGCGGGATTTATCGGGACACCAACAGCGACTGGGATCGTCATCTCGGCTGGTTCGCGTGACCGGGAGATCCAAGTAGAGGCACAGCGAACTGCGCACGGAGAAGTCTTGAGGGAATGCCGTAGGACCCGGGTTCGATTCCCGGCAGCTCCACCGATATCAAAGCAGGTCAGAGGCTACAAGCCCTGGCCTGTTTTGTTTTCGGTCAGTCCTACAGAAACACGCCACCAGATAACAACTGGGAGCGGTGTCGATTGGCTGGAACAGCGTTCCATGCTTGAGGTGCTGTCGCTAGGTACGTGGCCCCACCAGGTCAGGTCAGCCGATCTCCCTCCATCGCGTCGTCCTACAGCCGCGTGAGCTGTCAGTTCCTCTCGGTATCCTGGAGGGGCTTCATGAGTTGCCGTCGCCAAGCTCCGACTGGACGGCACGCCAACCCCACGCTCGTGGGTGGCTCGGATGACGAAGCGGCCCCACACCGGCCGGTGTCGGGCAAGAGCGCCTCTGCAACGGGAGGCCCGACCTTCCATGGAGATCTTCATGTCCGGGTCCGTTTGGAATCTTTCGTCGGCCGATGGTTGCGACTTGTATCGCCCTGGCCGTCAGGTCTTCCACGCGAAGTTCAGCGTCTCGATGCGCATCCCCTCGCCGATCATCGGAGCCGCCGCCGTGGCGCTTGCTGCATGTGCCCGCTGTGGTGGGTTGGGCAGTGCGAGCAGGAGGCCCGCAACGCCGCGCTGCGCAGGATCGACTACAGCCACATACACAAACTTCGGGTGGCTGCCCGCTACGCCCATGGCCTCAGGCCTCAGCACCGTCGCGGTCCCGCTACCGGCCCAACAAGTCGCCTTGCATTGCCGCCTCTGGAAGACCGGCAACGCGATGGGCGCGATCGCAGGGGAAGCCGATGAGCGCTGAGAAGGGCTGGATCGGCGAACCACAGCCGACTAGGGAACGGATTCTGCACAGGTCCCGGGCGAGCGCGGCCCGCGACTGGGTCGAGGCCGAGCAACGTCGCCGTGAGGAAGCCGGTGACACCCGTCCGGTGAGGGTGAAGTGGTGATGAACCGTCGCGTCATCAACGCCCGCAGGCCGACTGTGTCGCGCCTGGCTGCGAATCGAACTCGGCGAAGCTTGCAGGTATCGGACGGCGGTTGCTGCCGCTGTCACCTCGGTTTTGTGGACCTGATTCCAGAAAACGGACTAACTAGCTGGTTCGAACTGCTCCACAATCCAGTCGCATCCGCGGCCTGAAATTCACCCCGCTGAGTCAACTGAACTCGGGGCAGTCCCGCGGCTTGCTTCCTCACGGTGGCGAATCCCTCGGAAAATCACCCGCTGCGACTTATCCTGTTCGCGTCCCGCCCGGTGGCGAGAACTCGATCGCGAGCTGTCGCGTTAACATGCGCGGCGCACAGACAAGTAGGGGCAGGGGCGACCGCAGATGATGCGCAGATGACGAAAAGCGGAGCCCAGGGGCCACCAGGATCCCCAGGACGTCTCCCCGGAAAGTCGGCGGTGATCACCGGGGCGGCCTTGGGTATCGGCCGGGCCACCGCCGTGCTCTTCGCCCGCGAGGGTGCGCGTCTGGTCCTGACTGACATTCAAGCCGAGCCGCTGTCGGCGCTCGCCGATGAACTGCGGCAATCCGGCGCCGAGGTGGAGACAGTCGTCGGCGACGTCTCGGTCCAGACCGACGCAGAGGCAATGATCGGGGCGGCGGTCGACCGCTTCGGACGGCTCGACGTGCTGGTGGCCAACGCCGGCATCATCCCGCTCGGTGATGCCCAAGAGGTGACCGCCGCCGACTGGGACAGTGTCATGGCCATCGATGGCCGCGGGATGTTCCTCACGTGCAAATTCGCCATCGAGGCGATGCTGGCAACCGGCGGTGGCGCGATCGTGTGCCTCTCGTCGATCTCGGGACTGGCCGGGCAGAAGCGCCAGGCGGCCTACGGGCCCGCCAAATTCATCGCCAGCGGGTTGACCAAGCACTTGGCGGTCGAGTGGGCCGACCGGGGGATCAGAGTCAACGCCGTTGCCCCCGGGACGATTCGCACCGAGCGGGTCGAGCGCTTCCCGGAGGAACCGGGTGGGTCCGAGTATTTGGCGGCGGTCGAACGCATGCACCCGATGGGTCGAATCGGCGAACCGGCCGAAGTTGCCAGTGCCATCGTCTTCCTCGCTTCCGACGACGCCTCCTTCATCACCGGCGCCTTGCTGCCCGTCGACGGGGGATACCTCGCGCAATAGCGACAATGCCCGCCGACCCTCGGGCAAAGTTCGCCGCTCGTTGACCCTTGACAATTCCCAGGCAGCATCTGACCATCACCTACGGCGAGGTCACAGCTTCCTCGCAGGACCGAGATCGGGAGCGCTATATGACCGCCGTGCAGTCCCCAACAGAGTCGCTGATCACCGTGCACAACCCCGCCACCGGCGCGGTAGCGGGCACCGTGCCGGTCGACGGCCCCGAGACGGTGGCAGCCAAGGCCGCCCAACTCGTTTCGGCGCAGCCGGAGTGGGAGGAGCTCGGTCCGGCGGGCCGCAAGCGCTGGATGCTCGCGTGGCAGGAGTGGATCCTCGACCACGCCGACCACATCACCGAGGTATTGATTTCCGAGACCGGAAAGTCCTACGTCGACGCCAGCCTCGAGGCGGTGGCCACCGGCGACGCCATCAACTACTGGGCCACCCACGCCAAGGAGTTTCTCGCCGACCGGCATCCCAAGGCGCACAGCCCGGTCTATCAGGTGAAGCGCTTCACCACCGCCTACCGCCCGTATCCCTTGGTCGGCGTCATCACGCCGTGGAACTTCCCATTCGCCATGCCCGGCCTCGACGTACCGCCGGCGCTGGCCGCCGGCGCGGCGGTGCTGCTCAAGCCCTCCGAGGTGACACCGCTGTCGGCGGTCGAGTTTGTGCGGGGCTGGACCGAGATCGGTGCCCCGCCGGTGCTGGGCCTGGCCACCGGTTACGGGGAGACCGGCCAGGCGCTGATCGAGCATGCCGACTTCCTGCAGTTCACCGGGTCGACGGCCACCGGGCGCAAGGTTGCGGTGGCGTGCGCCGAACGGCTGATTCCCTACGGCCTCGAGCTCGGCGGCAAGGACCCGGCGATCGTGCTGGCCGACGCCGATCTCGAACGGGCCGCAAACGGCATTGCCTGGGGCGGCATGTTCAACTCCGGACAGGTGTGCGTGTCGGTGGAACGGGTGTACGTCGAAGCGCCCGTCTATGACGAGTTCGTCGCGAAGCTGGCCGCCCGGGTCGGCGGGATGCAGCAGGGCCACGACGGCGACACCGGTGCCATGGCCACCGCGGCGCAGCGCGACATCGTGTCGCGTCACGTCGAGGAGGCGACCGCGGCCGGCGCGCGGGTGCTCGCCGGCGGCAAACCCACCGGCGTGGGCACCTACTTCGCCCCGACCGTGCTCGCCGACGTGAACCCGGAGATGTCCTGCATGGCCGAGGAGACGTTCGGCCCGACCCTGCCGGTGATCAAGGTCGCCGACGAGAACGAGGCGGTCCGGTTGGCCAACGACTCGCCGTACGGACTGTCGGCCACGGTGTGGACCGCAGACAAGCGCCGCGGGCAGCGGTTGGCGCGCCGGCTGGAAGTGGGTGCGGTCAACATCAACGACGCCTTGGTCAATGTGTTCTGCCCCGGGCTGCCGATGGGCGGCTGGAAACAGTCCGGTATCGGCTACCGGGCTGGAGGTGCCGCCGGGATCATCAAATACTGCCGGCAGCAGGCGATTACGGCGCCTCGGGTGCCCACGCAGAAGTCCGAACTGTTGTGGTACCCGTCATCCAAGCGCCGGATGGGGATCGCACTGGCCGTCATGCGTGCGTTCTCGGCGCGAGGGCGGCGGCGGTTCGGAATGCGGCCGCGCAACGGCTAGCGCGGGTCAGCGCCGCCGGGCCGAGCGGCGATAGCCTGGGGCATGAGCCCTGCCACCACGTTCCGGGTAGCGCGCGTCTACGACGACGTCCGCGCCGAGGACGGTCAGCGGATTCTCGTGGACCGGGTGTGGCCCCGTGGGCTGCGCAGGGACGATCCGCGGGTGGGGCACTGGTTCAAAGATGTCGCGCCGTCCACCGCGTTGCGCAAGTGGTACGACCACCGGCCCGAGCGCTTCGATGAGTTCGTCACCCGTTATGAGGCCGAGTTGCAGACCGAGGCCGGCGCCACCGCGCTGGCCGGCCTGCGCGCGCTGGCCCGCGGGCACCGGACCGCGACCCTGGTGACGGCTACCCGAGACCTCGACGGAAGCCAGGCTGCGGTGCTGGCCACGGTGCTCTCCCGGCAATGATGACGCGCCGCAACGACAAGGCGCACCGCTCTTGCAGGCGTTGTCGATCGACAAGCCTCTCGACGCAGAGATTACCGAGGCTGTCTAAAGTTATCGGGTGACTTCCGACTCTCCGGCCGCCCCTGCGCGGCTGCAGCGGGAGATCTGGGTGCTGCTCGGCGCCAACGTGCTGATCGCGCTGGGCTACGGGGTGGTGTCGCCGGTATTGCCGGTCTATGCCCGTCATTTCGGGGTGAGCATCTCCGCGACGACCTTCCTCATCACGGCCTTCGCGCTGACGCGCCTGCTCTTCGCACCGGTCAGCGGTCTGCTGGTGCAACGCCGCGGTGAGCGCGAGGTCTACGTGGCCGGCCTGCTGATCGTCTCGGTGTCCACCATGGCCTGCGCCTTCGTCCAGA
The DNA here is from genome assembly GCF_000972925.1 of Mycobacterium sp. UM_Kg1. Lineage (NCBI taxonomy): Bacteria > Bacillati > Actinomycetota > Actinomycetes > Mycobacteriales > Mycobacteriaceae > Mycobacterium > Mycobacterium sp. UM_Kg1. The sequence goes on from NZ_JRMK01000043.1 coordinate 19,396, forward strand.
CCTACTGGCAGCTGCTGTTCTTCCGCGCGCTCGGCGGCGTCGGATCGACCATGTTCTTCATCGCGGCGGTGGGCCTGATGATCCGGATCAGTCCTGAGGACGCCCGCGGCCGGGTCGCGGGCATGTTCGCCACCGCGTTTCTGCTCGGCACCGTGGGCGGGCCGATTCTGGGCAGCCTGACCGCGGGATTCGGCCTCAACGCCCCGTTCCTGTTCTACGGTTCGGTGCTGCTGGTGACGGCCACCGGCGTGTTCGTCAGCCTGCGCCACTCGCATCTGGCCGAACCGGCGGAGTCCACCGGGCCCACGGTGTCGGTGCGGGCGGCGTTGGGTAATCGTGCCTACCGTTCCGCGCTGTTGTCGAACTTCGCCACCGGCTGGTCGGTGTTTGGTTTGCGGGTCGCCCTGCTGCCGTTGTTCATCACCGAGGTCTTGGACCGGGGACCGGCCTTTGCGGGTCTGGCGCTGGCCACAGTCGGCGTCGGCAACGTTTGTGCGGTGCTTCCCAGCGGTCAGCTCTCCGACCGGATCGGGCGCCGCGGCCTGCTCATGATCGGGCTGGCGGCGTCCGGCGTGACGACCGTCCTGTTGGGCGCCAGCGCCTCGGTGGCGGTGTTCCTGGTGGTGGCGTATCTGACCGGGGTGGCGTCGGGCATCTACGGCTCCCCGCAGCAGGCGGTCATCTCCGACCTCGTCGGCAACCAGGCCCGGGCGGGCACCGCGGTGGCGACCTATCAGATGATGGCCGACCTCGGCTCGATCGTGGGGTCGGTCGCGGTCGGCCAGATCGCCGAGCGGCTGTCCTTCGAATGGGGCTTCGCGATCAGCGGTGTGGTGCTGCTGGTGGCGGCGGTCACGTGGGTGTGGGCGCCCGAGACCCGGGACAGCGAGCCGATCGGCGGGGTCGCGGACGTCGCGTGGCTAGGCTCGGCTGATGGTGACACTGGACCGGCTGGTCAACGTGGTGGGCAGCTACGGGGTTCGGCTGAGGTTCTGCTCCATTCCGAGGACGACATCGCTGAGCAGTGTGGTGATGCACGAGGTGAGCGGTGAGCGGGTCGTCGTCGGCGACGTCCTGCTGGCGGTGGGTGCCCGCTCGGTAAAGGAAGCGGTGCGCTGGGCGGTGGCGGCGAAAGCCGCCGCGGTGCTGGTGCGCGACGTCGAGGACAAGACCGCCTTCGTCGCAAAGGGCGAGGCGCTGGCGGTGCTGGTGGTCGACGCGGCGGTGTCCTGGAGTGAGCTCGCCGCGGTGGTCTACGGGCTGGTGCTCGAAGGCCGGGAGACCGAATCCGGACGCGGCCCCACCGACCTGTTCGCCGTGGCCGACAGCCTCGCCGAAGCGGTGGCCGGTGCCGTCACCATCGAGGACGAATCGGGCCGGCTGATGGCCTACTCCCGTGGCCAGCGGCATGCCGACCCGGCGCGCTCGGCGACCATCTTGAACCGCCAGGAGTCCGAGGCGGTGCGCGCGTTGTTCGCGCAGCGCGGCGTCCTGACGCATCTGGAACTGCACGACGAGCCACTGTTCGTCGCTGCCGATTCCGCGCACGGTTTGACCGGCCGGATGGCGGTGGCGGTGCGCGCCGGCCGGGAACTGCTGGGGGCGGTCTGGGTGGCCACTCCGGCTCCCTTATGCGGTGAGCGTCTGACCGCCCTGTCCGACGGCGCCCGCACCGTCGCCCTGCACCTGCTGAGGTCGCGCGCCAGCGCAGATCTGGAACGGCAGGTCGAGTCGGACTGGGTGTCCCGGCTCCTCGACGACGGAACCGACCCCGCCGATGCCGTTGCCCTGGTGGCCAGACTGGGGCTGCCGCAGGCGCCGCTGCGGGTGATCGCCGTCCACACACGCCTCGCCACGCAACCCCACGCCGGGCTGCTCCTGGCGTTCGAGGCGGTCACCACCGGATTCGGCTGGTCTCGTCCCGGGCGCAGCGCCCTGGCCGCCGACACCGTCTACACGCTGCTGCCGGCCGAAGATGCCGAGGTGGCCCGACAGTGGGTGCGTGGCCTGGCCGGGGTGCTGCCGCCCAATGTCAGGGTGCTGGCCGGGATCAGTGCGGTCGCCACGGCCGCCGAGCTGGCCGCTGCGCGCCGCGAGGCGCAGGAGTGCCTGGCGTTGCACGAAGCGGGGTCGCCGCAGGGCGTGCCGCCGGCCTACGACGAATCCTGGGACGAGATCGTGCTGCGCCGCCTGCACACCGCGGCACGGGCCGGGCGGGTACCGACCCGCGGGCCGGTCGCGGCGCTGGGTCAGCACGACGCCACCCACAACACGCCGTACGTGGCAACGCTGCGGGCCTGGCTGGATGCCCAGGGGGATTCGGCGCGGGCCGCCGAGCAGCTGGGCGTGCACGAAAACACGGTGCGCTACCGGCTCCGGAAGATGGCGGAAGTCACGCCCCTGGGTCTGGAGGATCCCCGCACCCGGTTCGCGGCGATGATCGAGCTCGCCGCCGGTGGCATGTCGGAACCCGACAAACCCTAAGACCGCTGTTGTGCGAATCGGTCAAACCGGGCGGGTGATGGCCGTCGCATCATGGAGTAATGGATGCGGCCAACCGGATCGACGGTGCGCCACGGTCGGTGATCGTGGTGGGTGCCGGCATCGTCGGGTTGTCCGTCGCCTGGTTTCTGCAGGAGCGCGGCGTCGAGGTCACCCTGGTGGACCGGGTCGGCGTTGCGGCCGGCTCCTCGTGGGGCAACGCCGGCTGGATCTCCCCGGCACTGGCCATTCCGCTCAACGAACCGGCCAATCTGCGCTTCGGGCTGCGGTCCCTGTTCAGCCGGACCGCGGCGCTGCAGGTGCCGCTGAACTCCGGACCGGCACTGTGGGCGTTTTTGGCGCGCTTCGCCCTGAACAGCCGCCCGGCGGCGTGGCGCCGAGCGGTGCGGGCGAACGCGCCGCTGAGCGCGGAGTGCATCGAGGCCTACGACGTCCTGCTGGCCAACGGGGTCGACGCGCCGGTCACCCATGCGCCGTTCACCGCGATATTCCGTACCTCGGCAGATGCCGAGCGGTGGCTGGAGGAACTACGCCGGTTCTCCGAGGCCGGTCAGCCGGTGTTCAGCACCGAACTGACCGGTGCGGCACTGGCTGAACGGGTGCCGCTGGCCTCCTCAGCGGTCGCCGCCGGGGTGCAGATCGACGGTCAGCGCTTCCTCGACCCGGGGCGATTCGTGTCCGCTCTGGGCCGCGCGGTGGTCGAACGCGGCGCTGCCCTGCACGTGCTCGACGTCACCGATGTGTCGCCCAGCGGTGACGCCGTCACCGTGACCGCCCGCGACGGCACGACGCTGACGGCGGCGGCCGCGGTGATCGCCAGCGGCGCGTGGCTGTCACGGCTGGCGGCACGCTGGGTCCGGGTGCCGGTGCGGGCTGGACGCGGATACTCGTTCTCCGTGCCGGTGGACAAGCCGGTCACCGGGCCGATCTACCTGCCCGATGCCCGGGTGGCCTGCACGCCGTTGGGCGCCCGTCTTCGGATTGCCGGCACCATGGAGTTCGGCGATCCCGACTCCCCGGTCGCGCCGGCCCGCGTCGAAGCGATCGTCGCAGCCGCCGGACCTCTGCTCGACGGTGTCCGCTGGGACGAACGCACCGACGTGTGGGTGGGGCCACGGCCCGTCAGCCCGGACGGGCGGCCACTGGTCGGGGAGGTGTGCCCGCGCAGCGTCTACGTCGCCGGCGGGCACGGTATGTGGGGCATGACGCACGGCCCGGTGACCGGCCGGCTGCTGGCCGAGCAGATCACCACCGGCAAACAGTCCGCCGTGTTGCGTGACCTGGATCCGTTGCGCTGACCCGGTCGGGGTCGGCGAGCTGGGGAATCAAAAGCTGTGGTAAAGGAGAACTGTCGATGACTGATTCGAACGGTGTCTGGATGACACCGCAGACCAAGGAAAAGCTGCTGGCTGAGTTGGCGGAACTGTCCGCCCCGCAAGGGGATTCGGGCAGCGTCGACATCGACGAACAGCAGGCCCGCCAGGCCCGGATCCATCAGATCCACGACCTGCTGGCGGTGGCGGTGGTCGGTGAGGACCCGCCTGACGACGGGGTCGCCGAGCCGGGCATGGTGCTGACGGTCCGCTACAGCGACGGCGAAACCGAGACCTTCCTGCTGGGGGTGCGCGACGACGACCAGGGCGGGCTTGAGGTCTATTCGCCGCAGTCGCCGCTGGGCATGGCGATCACCGGCGCCCGGCCGGGGGAGCAACGCACCTATCAGGTGCCCAGCGGCGCCAGCGTGACGGTGACGCTGCTCGACGCGGTGCCCTACGGGCTGCACCAGACCCAGCATCCGGCCTGAAATCAGGCCGGAAGGGGGGGCGTTTTGAACCTTGGTGCGGCTGTGGTGTAGCTTCGATGAGCACGACAACGCGGGGCTATGGCGCAGCTGGTAGCGCACCACACTGGCAGTGTGGGGGTCAGGGGTTCGAGTCCCCTTAGCTCCACTCATTTTGAGAGGTTTTCCGGTCGCTGTGCGCCGATCGCGCGGAAATTGCGACGCGATATCCGGCAGACGAGAGTCCCGGTGCTCGCTCCGCATCGGATCGGTAACGAATTCATTGGCCGGGCCGCCTACTTACACGCATGTGATACGGTTCTTTTTGCAGTCATCAGATTGCAAGTCCGGGGGGGCTGGATACTAATCATCGGAGTTTTGCGTGAAGAGCCTCGGGAGACTCAGTAAGGCGATATTCGCCGGAATCGGCTTTTATGCGGGCGCAGTAATTGTCAGTGGTCAGGCGGGGGCTGTTCCCGTCAGGTCCCTGCCTCTGGGGGGACCGGTGTGTGCGGGCGGTGTCGTCGCTCTGTCTTCGGCTGACGGCGCGGCCCCGGTTGCGGCTCCGGTTGCGGGTGCGGTCCCTGTCGCCGGCCCGGTCGGCGCGGCGCCGGGTATCGCGGGCGCGGCGCCCGGGCCCGGGGATGCGACGCTGGTGTCCGGCACGGAGGTCCCCTGTGGGCCGTCTGCGGCCGACCTGACCCATCTGGCCGGGCCGGTGCCGATGGGTCTGCCCGGGCCGGTGGCCCCGATTCCGATCGCCCCGATACCGGTGGTGCCCGGCTTGCCTGCGCCCGTGCCGTTGGTGGCGCCGGGTCCCGCTGGAGCGGCCGCGGCCAGTCCCATCGCGGGCCTGATGACGGACGCCATCAGCGCTCCCATCGGTTTGGCGGGCGGCACGAAATAGCACGGCTGGATAAAGGTCCGCGAGCAACTGCTCGCGGACCTTTTTCATTTACCGAAAAAGGTGGCATCAGAGGCGACACCCGCTCTTTGTGAAAAAGTTATCCGAGTGCCGCTGAATTGTTACAGAATGTCTTAATCGAATTGAGCGCTGGCTTGCGTCACGGGTTTATCAGCCGCCGCGGTTCGCCTAGGCAATAACCGGCGATTCCGTCGACGATATCGCGATAGAAGATGTTCATGCAGTTCTCGGTCACATAACCCAGATGCGGCGTCAGCGCGGTGTTGGGCAGCGTGGTCAGCGGGTGATCGGCTGGCAGCGGCTCCCGGTCGTAGACGTCGAGCCCCGCACCGCGAATGCGGGCCGCGCGCAGCGCGTCGATCAGCGCATCCTCATCGACCAACCCGCCCCGTGACGTGTTGATCAGGATTGCGCTGGGTTTCATCGCGGCCAGCTCCCTTCGGCCGACCAGCCGACGGGTCGAATCGGCGAGCACCAGGTGCAGCGACACCACATCGGCGGTCTCGAACAGCGTGCGCCGACTGACCAGCTCCACCTGGGCCGCGGCGGCGCGCTCGAGGGTCAGGTGCGGGCTCCACGCGATCACGCGCATGCCGTAGGCGCGGCCCACCGCCGCGACCCGCCGGCCGATACGGCCCAGGCCCACCAGCCCCAACGTCGCGCCGGCCAGATCGGTGCCGACGGTCTGCTGCCACCGCCCGGCCCGCAGCGCCGCGTCCTCGACGATCAGATGACGCTGCAGGGCGTGGATCAAGGCCCAGGTGAGTTCGACTGTCGGCGCGACGGTGCCGTCGGTTCCGCACACGGTGACCCCCAGGCGGTGGGCGGCGGCCACGTCGATGGCGGCGTTGAATGCGCCGGTGGTCATCAGCAACTTCAACGCGGGCAGCCGGGCCAGCAGCCCGGCTCCGATCGGCGTTCGTTCCCGCATCGCCACCACCACTTCGCAGTCGGCCAGGCGGACGGCGAGTTCGGCTTCGGAGCTGATGTGGTCCCGGATCGCCAGCAGCGTGACGGGACGCGGGATGGGCGACCAGTCCACGGTTTCGGCGATGCCCTGGTAGTCGTCGAGCACCGCGATGCGCAGCGGCGGTGTCCCGGCGGGCAACTCAGAACGCATCGCCTTGAGTGTGCCAGAGCAGCCATGCCACGGCTTGGCTGAATCGGCTACGTCCCCAGGATCGGTGGCATACGATCGCCTCTGCGAGAAGGGGGCCATGCGTGCAGCACCCCACCGTCGGCGGCGTTGAGATTGCGCTGCAGGGCGTCGTCCCGGTTCCGCCCACCGGGCTGTCGCGTGAGCGCGTCTGTGCGCCACGCTTCTGCGCGCGCGCCGCTGAGCGGCGGCTGCCCCCGTATCCGGCCCGAGCCGGTCTTTTTCGGTGTCCCCGCACCGGTCTGTGTCACCGACGGTGACCGTTCGGGCCGGCGGACGCCGGTAGGCGAGAGCGAAAGGGAGCGCGATGACCGAGACCCGGCGCCTGTTACCGGAGGGGTTCGACTTCACCGATCCCGGCCTCATCGGCGAGCGGGTTCCGCATGAGGAGTTCGCGCTGCTGCGCCGTTGCGAACCGATCTGGTGGAACGCGCAGCCGTTCGGCGTCTCCGGCTACCCCGACGAGGGCTACTGGGTGGTCACCCGGCACGCCGATGTTCGGGCGGTATCGCTGCAGGACGAGGTCTTCTCCTCGCACGAGAACAGCTCCCTGATCCGCACCAACACCACCAGCAATCAAGAACTCCCCGACGCCAGCCGCGACAACATCATGTTGTTCCTGGACGGACCCAAGCACGCCAAGCTGCGCAGGATCGTCTCACGCGGATTCACCCCCCGGGTGGTCGCCGGTATGCGGTCCGCACTGGACCGGCAAGCCCGCGAAATCGTTTCGGCGGCCGCCGAACACAACACCGGCGACTTCGTCACCGACGTCGCCTCGCAACTGCCACTGGCGACCATCTGTGAGCTGATCGGCGTACCAGCCGCCGAGCGCCGGCAGGTCTTCGACTGGAGCAATCGTCTGGTGGGCGGCGGCAACGGCGACGCGGATGCCGGGGCCGACGGAATGCAGGCCTCCGCCGAACTTTTGGGATACGCCTACCAGATGGCCGAAGACCGCAAGGCCCGCCCGCGGGACGACATCGCGACCGCCCTGGTGACCGCGACCATCGACGGTGAACAGCTGACCCCGCTGGAATTCGGCTATTACGTGATGATGCTGATGGTGGCCGGCAACGAGACCACCCGCAACGCCACCTCGCAGGGGATGCTGGCATTCTTCGACCACCCGGATCAATGGCGGCTGTTCGTCGAGCAGCGGCCCGCCACCATGGCCGACGAGGTGGTCCGCTGGGCGACGCCCGTCATCTCCTTTCAGCGCACCGCCCTGCGCGATGCCGAGCTCGGCGGGGGGCTCATCGGCAAGGGCCAGCGGGTCGGCATGTTCTACGGCTCGGCCAACTACGACGAGGAGGTCTTCGAGGACCCGTTCACGTTCGACATCCTGCGGAGCCCGAACCCCCACTTGGGTTTTGGGGCACCGGGCGCGCACTACTGCATTGGGGCCAACCTCGCCCGGATGCAGATCGATTTGATCTTCGGCGCCCTGGCCGACATCGTTCCCGACATCCGCCGGCTTGGTCGCCCGTCCCGGTCGGTTTTGCCGTGGATCAACGGGATCGATGCCATGCCGGTGGAATTCGGCGGCGCGTCGGCGTCCTAGAGGCAGCGGCGCGCAATCACTCCGTGATGATCACCGGGTCGCCGATGTTGACCCGGTCGAAGTACCATTCCGCGTCGGTGGGGCTCAGTCCGATGCAGCCGTGGCTGACGTTCTCCAGCCCCAAGGAACGCAGCGCCCAGGGCGCGGAGTGGACATAGAGCCCCCGCCGGGTGATGCGTACCGCGTGCTCGACCTCGAAGCGGTAGCCCTCGGCGGAGTCGATCGGGATGCCGACGCTGCTGGAGTCCATCACGACCTTGCGGTCCTTGGCCAGCACGGTGTAGTTGCCGGTCGGCGTCTCGTATTCGGTCTTGCCCATGGTGGCGGGCAGCACCCCGTCCTCGCCCCAGTGCGGGCGGTGGTGCGGGGTCGGCAGCGGGCCGGCGTCCTCGCCGTCGACGGTCACGGTGAAGGTGTGTGCCGAGATGCTGGCCACCCCCACCACCTTTGCGCGCGTGCTGAAGTCGACGGATCGCTTGCCCACCGACAGTGCCACGGTGCTGTGCGCCGGCCAGTAGCGGTCGGGGATCCACTGGACCTCGGTGTCATCGACCCAGTCGAAGGCTCCGGTCATCGGCGGGTCGGATCGCACCGCGATGCTGCGCTCGGCGGCGCCTCGGTCGCGCACCGGTGCGGAGAACGTCACCACGACCGGGTGCGCGACGCCGACGACAGCGCCCGACGCCGGCTGAATCGAGGCGATCCCGGTCACTGGGGGCTGGGTGGCGGCGGCGGAACTCAGTCCGGGCGTCACGAGCGTTGTGACCGCGACACCGATCACCACCATTGCAGATCGCACGGATGTCCACATCGTCGGCATACCTTCCCCATCTTCTGACTTGGGTTATCGCCGTTGATGCTAGGGAGATTCGTGCCGATAGTCCGTGAGCACATGCCCACGAGACGGTCACGGCTTCATTGAGGTTTGGACACGGTGGGATCAGCAGCAGCGCGCCCCGGGAGTTGCGTCATGGCGGCGCCGCCAGTAGTCGCGCTCGGAGAGCACCGGTTCGCCGGGATGCGCGCGGCGCCGGTACTCCAGGTAACGACGGTAATGGTTGTCGCCCAACAGCGATGACCAGTACCAGCCGATGTGGCGGGCGGCCCGCCCTAAACCGCGGAACGGGCGTCCCATTGCGCCTGCACCTCCCGCTCGGCGGCCGTCGCGATCAGTCCGGCCGGGGCGAACCGCCGCGACGGCACCGGTGGTGGTTCGCCGGTCGAAGCCGCACCACGAATCGCCCGCAGTGACACCATGATTGCCGCGATCACCACCACCGCCACCAGGACGGCGAACACGATCGACAACGTGCCCTGGATGAAGGTGTTGCGCACGACGTCATGCAGTTGTTCGGCGTTGGCCGCCGATCCGAACGACGTCTCACCGGCCCGCTCGGCGGCCCGGTAGGCGAAGTGCTGCGTCCAGTAGCCCACTCGGGGGTCTCCGGAGAAGATCTTCTGCCACGATGCCGTCATGGTGACGGTCAGATCCCACAGCAGTGGAATGCCTGGCACCAGAGCCCATTTCAGGCCAAAGCTGCCCCGGCTCTTCTTGATCACGATCACGGTGACCACGGTCAGCGCGATAGCGGCCAGCAACTGATTGGCGATACCGAACAGCGGGAACAGGGTGTTGATCCCGCCGAGCGGGTCGGTGACGCCCATCAGCAGAATCGAACCCCAGCCGGCCACCACGGCCAGGCTGCACGCCCACGCCCCGACCCGCCAACTCGGGTTCGCCAGCCGGCGCAGGGGTCCGCCCAGGTTGCTCAGCGCGTCGGCGAGCATGAACCGTGCCACCCGGGTGCCGGCGTCGACGGTAGTCAGGATGAACAGGGCCTCGAACATGATCGCGAAGTGGTACCAGAAGGCCTTGAGTCCTGGCCCGCCGAACACCTGACCCAGCACGTCGGCCATCCCCAGGGCCAGCGTCGGGGCACCGCCGGTGCGCGAGACGATGGACTGTTCGCCGACGGCGGCGGCCGCATCGGCGATCTGTTCGCCGGTCACCGGCGCGCCGCTGAGCCCCAGCCCGTTGACGTAGGCGGCGGCGCTCGAGGCGGTACCGCCGGTGGCGGCGACGGGTGCGTTGAGGGTGAAGAACAGATGCTGGTCCAGAACCGACGCGGTGATCAGCGCCATCACCGCCACGAAAGACTCGGTGAGCATGCCGCCGTAGCCGATCAGGCGCATCTGGCTCTCTTTTTCCAGCAGCTTGGGGGTGGTGCCGGAGGCGATCAGCGAGTGGAATCCGGACAACGCGCCGCAGGCGATGGTGATGAACAGGAACGGAAACAGTGAACCGGCGAACACCGGCCCGTCGCCGGTGCGGGCGAACTCGGAGATGGCCGGAGCGGCCATCACCGGGTGGGCGATCACGATGCCGACCGCCAGCAGCGCGATCGTGCCGACCTTCATGAAGGTCGACAGGTAGTCGCGCGGGGCGAGCAGCATCCACACCGGCAGCACCGAGGCGGCGAATCCGTAGCCGATGATG